>NZ_BAAHCB010000002.1:160975-173858 GCF_054776215.1 Glycomyces tarimensis | reverse complement strand
GATGCGTTACTGGCAGGCCTCGCAGGTCTCGGGGTTCTCGAGCGAGCAGGCGACGTCCTCGGAGACGACCTCCAGCGCCTCGGGGGCCGACTCGGGCGCGGACTGGCCCACCGTCGTCTGGTTGATCCGCGTGGCCGGGCGGCTGCGCAGGTAGTAGGTCGTCTTCAGGCCCCGCTGCCAGGCGTAGCGGTACATCGAGGAGAGCTTCCCGATGGTCGGGGACGCCTGGAACAGGTTGAGCGACTGGGCCTGGTCGATGAACGGGGTCCGCGCGGCGGCCAGGTCGATGAGCGCGCGCTGCGGCAGCTCCCAGGCGGTGCGGTAGCGCAGCCGGATGTCCTCGGGGATCGCGTCGATGCCCTGGATCGAGCCCTCGGCGACGACGATCGCCTGACGCAGCGTCTCATTCCACAGGCCGCGTTCCTTGAGCTCGGTGATCAGGTGGCGGTTCACCTGGAGGAACTCGCCCGAGAGCGTCTCGCGCTTGAACACGTTGGAGACGACCGGCTCGATGCACTCGGCGCAGCCGGCGATGGACGCGATCGTCGCGGTCGGGGCGATCGCGATCATGAGCGAGTTGCGCAGCCCGGACTCGGCGATCTTGGCGCGCACGGCGGTCCAGCGCTCGCCGAGCGTGACCTTCGCGTCGGCCCAGTGGTCGAGGTGCAGGACGCCCTCGGCGGCGCGGGTCTCGGCGAAGTTCGGGTGGGCGCCGAGCTCGTCGGCGAGGCCCGCGGAGGTCTCGTACGAGACGAGCGCGATGCGCTCGGCGATCCGCGTCGACAGCTCCAGGGCCTCCGGCGAGTCGAAGGAGAGCTTGAGCTTGAAGAAGACGTCGGCCAGGCCCATGCAGCCCAGGCCGATCGGGCGCCACTTGCGGTTCGCCTTCTCCGCCTCCGCGGTGGGGTAGAAGCCGAGGTCGATGGTGCGGTCGAGGAACTTGACGGCCGTGCGGACGGTGTCCTCGAGGCGGTCGAAGTCGAATCCTTCAGGCGAGCAGTGCTCGGCGAGGTTCACGCTGCCGAGATTGCACACGGCGGTCTCGGCGTCGCTGGTGACCTCGAGGATCTCGGTGCACAGGTTGGAGAGGTGGATGACGTTCTCGCGCCTGGCGGTCTGGTTCGAGGTGCGGTTCGCCGTGTCGGAGAAGGTGATCCAGCCGTTGCCGGTCTGCGCCAGCGTCCGCATCATGCGGCCGTACAGCTCGCGGGCGGCGATGGTCTTGCGTGCCTTCCCGGCGGCCTCCGCCTCGCGGTAGGCGGTGTCGAACGCCTCGCCCCACAGGTCGACCAGCTCGGGGACCTCCTTGGGGTCGAACAGGGACCACTGGGCGTCGGCCTCGACGCGGCGCATGAACTCGTCGGGGATCCAGTTGGCGAGGTTCAGGTTGTGGGTCCGGCGGTCCTCGGAGCCGGTGTTGTCGCGCAGCTCCAGGAACTCCTCGATGTCGGCGTGCCACGTGGCCAGGTACACGCATGCGGCGCCCTTGCGCCGGCCTCCCTGGTTGACCGCGGCGACCGAGGAGTCGAGGGTGCGCAGCCACGGCACGATCCCGTTCGAGTGGCCGTTGGTGCCGCGGATGAGCGAGCCCCTCGACCGGACGCGGGACCAGGCGATGCCGATGCCGCCGGCGTACTTCGAGAGCCTCGCCACTTGGCTGTAGCGCTCGTAGATCGAGTCGAGCTCGTCCTTGGGGCTGTCGAGCAGGAAGCACGACGACAACTGCGGGCGGCGCGTCCCCGAGTTGAACAGTGTGGGGGAGGACGGCAGGTAGGCGAGCTGCGAGAGCAGGCGGTACAGCTCGGCGGCCTCGGCGACGGTCTGGCTCAGTCCGCACGCGACGCGGAGCATGAAATGCTGGGGCCGCTCGAGCACGGTGCGGTGCTCGGGGTGGCGCAGCAGGTAGCGGTCGTAGACGGTGCGCAGCCCGAAGTACTCGAAGCGGTCGTCGGCCCGGTCGTCGATGACGGCGTCGAGCTCGGCGGCGTGGGCGTCGACGAAGCTCACCAGCTCCTCGGACAGCAGCCCGTTGTCGCGGCAGGCGGCGATCGAGGTGGTGAACGACACGACCCCTTCGGCGGCGGTCTCCTCGGCGATGTGCTCGGCCAGCATGCGCGCGGCGAGCTTGGAGTACGTCGGCTCGGTGGCGACGGTGGCCGAGGTGAGCTCGATGGCGCGACCGCGCAGCTCGCCGAGCGTGGCGCCCGGCCAGATGCCGGCTTGGACCTGGGCGATGACGCGCTCGGCGTCGACGTCGGGAAGTCCGGCCGCGTGGGCGCGGACCTTCTCGGCGATGGAAGCGGCGACGTCACCGCCGGACGGATTGCCCCGCTGTACTGGAGCGGTGGTGGTGGCGGATGTCGTGGTGGCGAGCCCGGTCATCTCTGCGTCCCCTCGTGGCGTGCGATTCGCGTGAAGCGGCGAAGCCGAAACGGCCGCTGATTCGCGGTGGGAAGCGAATGCGGACGAAGTCGACCCGACAACCGCGAATCATACATGTTGTGGTTCTCTCGCGAGGGCGACCCAACATGTTGCGATTTCGCGGAGTTTCAGGCAGTGAAACCGCAGCGTGTCCGCTAGGCTCGAAGGTTTCCGCGGAGCCAGACTAAGCCCGCCGGCCGACACTTCTCCGGGGAAATCGGGGACTCGGGCGAAGGTGTGATCCTCGCCGTCCAAACCGCCTCCGCCGCCTCGCCCACGGCCTGGTAGCATCGTTGCGGTTCACTTGAACGTGGGCCTCCGTAGCTCAGTGGATAGAGCACTGGTTTCCGGGACCAGGTGTCGCAGGTTCGAATCCTGCCGGGGGCACAATGTCATCTCTCAAGAGATAGGAAACAGGTCGAACCTGCGAGGGTTCGGCCTGTTTCTGTTTGTCAGCCGTGCGGGTCCTTTGTGCTCGCCGGTGGACTGGTAGTCACGGCTGCACCGCGCTCCAGAGCCGGTCGAGCCGTCCCGTGAACCCGATCCCCGCAGCGGTGCCGACGGCGTCGAGGTGATGCTGGGCCGAGGGGTTGCTCGCAGTCCTGGACAGGGAGAAGACCTCGACGATCTGGCCGGCGATCACCACGGCGCTCCGCGCCACCACCGCCGTCCGGATTCAGTTCACGGCCATGATGAGGGCTGCGGCGATCAGGATGGCCGCGGCGGCCGCCAAGACCCAGTCGCCTATCACCACGTGGCGGCTCAGACCCGGTTCGGGATCGGCCGTTCCGAGGTCCGGGGACCCGTCGATCGGCGCGCGGCGTTCGAGCATGGCCGTCATCGTCGGGCCATGACGGTCGAATTCGAGTGTTTCGCCTCGCTCGACCGACCGCACGGTTCGTTTCGCGGTGCGCCGCAGCAAATAGCCGGTGGCGAAGGCGAGTGGGAAGGCAAGCCACAGCGGCCCGTCGGGATCGAGTTCCCCGAGAGCGAACACCGCAAAGAGGAGAGCCATGCCCGCGCAGAGCAAGGTGGTGCCGCCCCAGAAGAGCAGCAGCCAGGCATTCCTGCGGGAGAGCGACTTCGGAGAGGGCGGGGGCGGTGGCACGGCCATAGTCCTTTCACGGCGGCGGACCTGGGGTGGTGTGCCCGAGTCGGGTGTCTGAAAGTGTAGTCGAGTCCTCGGCCGCCGTCGGTCCGAGCGCCTTGGCGCGGTGCGACCTATCGGCGGCTCGGGCGCTGCCGCCAAGTCGTGAGCTTCTCCGGATTGCGCATCACCCAGAGGTCCCGCACCCGGCCACCGGCGACCGCCAATGCCACGACGGCGGCGATGCGGCCGTCGGTGTCGCGCGCGGTGAGGCCCGCCTGCCCGCTGACCATCGCCGTCTCGATGGTCAGGCCCGGGAGCTTGCGGTGGACGTGCGCGAACATCGCCGCGATCCGGGCGGCTCCGTGAAGCGGCACCAGCGGGGCGCTGACGCGGCCACCGCCGTCGGCGACGGCATGCGCGTCGGGATCGAGCACGGCGATGAGGGCCTCGGTGTCACCGGTCTGCCAGGCCGCCTTGAACGCGCTCACCGCGCGGGCATGGTCGCCCGGGCCGACCGCTCGCCGCCGCCCCTGACGGACCCGGCGCCGCGCCGACGAGGCCATCTGACGGCACGCCCCGGCGGAGCGGCCGACGACATCGGCGACCTCGGTGAAGCGGAAGCCGAAGACGTCGTGGAGCACGAACACGACCCGCTCCGCGGGCGTCATCGTCTCCAGCACCACCAGCATTGCCACACTCAGCGACTCGCCCGTCGCCACCAGCTCGGCCGGATCGTCGCCGATCGGATCGCGGCTCAGGCTCGCCCATGCGGCGGCGTCCGAGACCGGTTCGGGCAGCCACGTGCCGACGTACCGCTCCCGGCGGTGCCGCGCCGAGCCCAGCACGTCCAGGCAGATGCGGCTCACGGTCGTCACGAGCCAGGCGGTGGGCGAGTCCACCGCCTCCCGGCGCTGCGCCGACATGGCGTACCACCGGGCGTAGGCCTCCTGGACGGCGTCCTCCGCCTCCGGGACCGAACCGAGCATCCGGTACGCCGCGTTCAACAGCGCACTCCGGTCGGACACGCGCCTGCCCACCCGCTTCACATCGATGTCGAGAACTCCCACAACTCTAGCGACGAAACGGCCCGCGGATATGTCAGGCGCCCATCCGGGAACCGCGGACCTGACACCGCGGCCCCGGACTTCGTCATAAGCGGTGAGGGCGCACCCGGCGCCCCGCGCATCGAACGGAGCAAGGAACCGTGACCGATCAGCCAGTCGCGTTCATCAACGTCCTCGACGTCGTCCCAGGGCGCCAGCAGGGTCTCGTCGACCTCCTCGTCGAGGCCACCGAACAAGTCATCAGGCACCGCCCCGGATTCGCGGGGACCACGGTCTTCGCGAGCCTGGACGGCACCAGAGTCATCAGCTGCGCGCGGTGGCGAAGCGCCGAGGACGCCGGGGCGGCCCGCGCCGATCCCGAAGTCCAGGCCTACGCCGAGCGGGTGGCCGCCGCCGCGCAGGCCGACCCGGCGGTGTTCCGACTCGCCGCCGACATCGGCTGAGGACGCCCATGTCAACGATCATCACCGTCGCCGTCGTCACTGCCACGATCCTCGCCAACGCGGCCATCGTGATCGCCGACCTGGCACGCGCCCGGTTCGTCCTCGACAACGCCGCGGAAGTGGGCGTGCCCGAAACCTGGCTTCCCCGGCTCGCCGCGCTCAAAGGGGCCGGCGCGCTGGGGCTGCTGGCCGGACTGCTCGGCCCGGCGCCCCTCGGCATCGCGGCGGCCGCCGGCCTGACGCTCTTCTACATAGGTGCGATCGCCGCTCACGTGCGCGCCAGGGTCCTGCACAACATCGCCTTCCCCGGTGCGTACCTCGTATGCGCGGCCGCGTCGTTCGCCTTGTTGACGCTCCGGTGAGTCCCGCCCGCGGCTCCAGCAGCCCGCACCGGCTCGCCGAGCGACACCGCCACGGCGTTGCCGCCGCAGGCGAGCCGCACCCGCGCTGCGGCAATGGAGGATCGCCTCGCGGCGGCTCCGGCGAACCGTTCGGGGAGCGGCTGCCCGATAGGCGTGTGGCCGCCGTCAAACGCATCAGGGACGACGCGCGGCCGACGGTTCCGTAGGATCGGCGGTATGACGACGATCCCCTCACCGCGGCACGGCCGGCGCACGCTGCTCGCGATCGCCGCCTCGGCCGCGCTGCTCCTCGGCGCCTGTTCCGGCCCCGAAGAGGCGCCGCCCGCCGACGAGGTCATCCCCGACGCCGCCTCGGCCATGGCCGAGGTCGAGAACCTGCGCTTCGATCTCGCCGTCGACGGCGAGATCCCCGACCTCGAGATCAAGTCCGCCGACGGGGTCGTCACCTCCGGCGGCGAAGCCGAGGGCACCGGCGTCATCACCGCGATGGGCATGGACGTCGAGGTGTCCTATGTGATCATCGGCGCGGACGCCTACGTCAAGGGCTTCACCGGCGGCTATCAGCAGATCCCGGTCGGCGACGAGATGCTGCCCTACGATCCCACGGTGATCCTCTCGCCCGACCGCGGCATCCCCGCGCTGCTCGGGGCGTACGAGAGCGCCGAGCCGCTGGAGAGCGAGGAGGTCGACGGGACCGACGCCTACCGCTACGAGGTCACCTTCGACCCCGAGGTCTTCGCCCAGTTCATTCCCGCCGAAGGGAACTGGAACACGGCCACGGTCTGGTTCGACCAGGAGACGAAGCGCGTCCTCAAGGCGGAGTTCGAGGAGGGCGGCGCGACGGTCGCGCTCACCCTGTCGGACTACGACGACTCGGTCACCATTGAAGCCCCTTAGCGTCGAGAGCCCGGCCAAACGGCGCATCGCGATCAGTGCGGCCTCAGCAACCGTCCTCATAGGATCTATCGACGCGTACGTGCTCGTGTCGGTCCTGGTCGACATGATCGCCGACCTCGGCATCCCCGCCAACCACCTGGAGCGGGCGACGCCGCTGGTCACCGGATACCTGCTCGGCTACGTCGCCGGCATGCCGCTGCTCGGGCGGCTGTCCGACCGCTTCGGACGCCGCGCGCTCATCCACGCCTGCCTCGCCGGCTTCGCCGTCGGCTCGCTCATCAGCGCCACCGCCGTCGACCTCGTGCCGCTCACCGCCGGCCGCGCCCTCCAAGGCCTCGCCGGAGGCGCCCTGCTGCCGGTGACCATGGCCCTCGCGGCCGACCTGTTCTCGGTCCGGCGGCGCGCCGTCGTCCTCGGATGGGTCGGCGCCGCACAGGAGCTCGGCGCCGTCATCGGGCCGCTCTTCGGGGCCGCCGTCGCCTTCCTCGTCGGCTGGCGCGGCATCTTCTGGATCAACATTCCGCTCGCGATCCTGGCGGCGGTCGCCATCCACTTCACCGTCCCCGCGCGGGGAGAGGACCGCGAGCGGCAGCGCGTCGACTTCGTCGGAGGATCGCTCCTCGCGCTCGCGCTCGGCCTGCTGGTCGTCGGCCTCTACAACCCCGAGCCCGAGGCCTCGGTGCTGCCGTCCTGGGGTCCGCCGGTCATCGCCGCCGGCGCCGCACTGCTGGTCGCGTTCGCGCTCTGGCAGTGGCGCTCCCCGGTGAAGCTGCTGGAGCCCGCCGGGGTCCGCTGGCGCCCGTTCGGCCTGAGCCTGGCCGCGAGCCTCGCCACCGGAGCGGCCCTCATGGTGACCCTCGTGGACGTCCAGCTCATGGCGCAGACGCTCCTCGGCAAGGACGCGACCGGCGGGGCGCTCCTGCTGCTGTGGTTCCTCATCGGCCTGCCCGTCGGCGCCCTCGCGGGCGGCTGGCTCGTCTCCCGCCTCGGCGAACGCGTCCCCGCCGTCGCCGGGCTCACCGCCGCGGCCGGGGCCTACCTCCTCATCGCGAACGCCCTGCCCGAGGTCGAAACCGGCCTCGCCCTCGCCGGGACCGCCCTCGGCCTGGTCATCGCGCCGCTGTCGTCCGTCGCCCTGCGCACCACGCCCGAAGGCCAGCACGGCATGGCCTCGGCGGCCGTCGTCGTCGCCCGCATGATGGGCATGCTCCTCGGCGTCGCCGCCCTCACCGCCTGGAGCCTCCACCGCTTCCAGGCCTCCACCGCCGAGCTCGACACGCCGCTGCCGTTCGGGATCTCCGAGGCCGAATACCTCCAGCGCCAAGAGGCCTACTTGGAGGCCCTCGACGCGGCCCTGGCCGCCCAGTACAGCGACGTCTTCACCGCCACCGCCGTCATCTGCCTCGCCGGTGCCGCGGCATCACTCGGTTTGCCCGGGCGCGAGCGGCCCGAGTCGGGATAGTCTTGCGGCCATGGCCGATCTTGCAATCGCGGAGAACGCGGACGAGCAGCGCTATGAGGTGCGCGACGCCCAGGGCGGCGTGCTGGGATACCTCGAGTACCTGCCGCGCGATGAGTTCACCATCCTGCCCCACACCGAGGTCGACCGCTCGCTGCGCGGCCAGGGCTGGGGCGAGGCGCTCGCCAAGTTCGCCCTCGACGACCTGCGCGGCAAGGGCGTCAAGGTCTACCCGACGTGTCCGTTCGTTGAACGCTGGATGGAGCGGCACCCCGAGTACGACGAGATTCGTTACCAGGCGTAGCCGACTCCGTTGAGGAGTGTTCACCTCCGCGCCCGATCGTGGTTCACCCGCCGTTCATTTCGAGGCGCAGCATCGTCTCTATGAGCTCCCTCCAGGCAGGTGACATCGACTGATGCTGTCCGCTCTCATCCTCCTGCGCCACGCCGCGACGTCGACGTCCGCCGTCCCGGCCCGCCTCACCGCCACCGAAGCCCAGCGCGCCCGCGCCATGGCCGACTTCCTTCAGCTGTACAACCCGACGGTGCTCGTCAGCGCCCCCGAGCGCCACTGCGCCGACACGCTCGCCGCGCTCGCCGGCCGCCTCGGCCTCCAGGTCGCCGTCAGCGACGACCTCGCCGCCGACCCGCCCAAGTTCCCCGGCGACGGCGGGCCCGCGCACGCCGCCGCCTGGTTCGCCTCCCGCGCCGTCCGCGCCCTGCCCGATGCGCGCCGCACCGCCGTCGTCTGCGCCGAAGGCGTCGTGCTGTCCGCGCTCCTGGTCGCGATCGCCGCCCGCGACGGCCACGACCTGTCGGCCTACGACTTCACCCTCCCGCTCGAAGGGCCGCAGACGCTGCCGCCGGGCGGCGGCTGGGTCCTGCACCGCGACGACGGGCGCCTCGTCGACGTCAAGGCCCTGGCCCCGCGCTAAATCGATTGCGGCCCCGGACCGGGCGCGGATAGCATCGAGGATTCGTCTGCCTCAATCCGTGCCCGATCCGGGAGACCGCCGTGCCTGAAAACGGAACAGCCCAAGCCGAACTGCGCGCAGAAATCGAGTACCACGAGCGTGCCCGGGCCCACATGTCCGACATGCTCCGATTCACCGCCGACACCTACGGACGCCACGAGGCCGAATTCAACGAGGGCAACAGCGGTGGCAAGGGCGACGGCGACGTGGGCCCCGACAAGGAACTCGCCTTCGCGATGGCGAAGTACACCACCGGCCGCATGACCGAGCTCGCCGACCAGGGCGTCGCTTTGTTCTTCGGGCGCATCTGGTTCGACTCCGGCGAGGAGTACCACATCGGGCGCCGCCACATCCGCGACGAGCGCTCCACCCCGCTCGTGCTCGACTGGCGCGCCCCCGTCGCCGAGCACTACTACCGCGCCAGCGCGCACGACCGGCGCGAGGTGGCCAAGCGCCGCCGCTTCGGCTTCCAAGGCGCGACCATCACCGGCTTCGAGGACGAGGACCTGCGGCTCGGCGAGGAGGTCTCCTCCGACATCCTCACCGCCGAGATCGAACGGCCCCGCACCGGTCCCATGCGCGACATCGTCGCCACCATCCAGCCCGAGCAGGACGAGCTCATCCGCCGCGCCTCGGCCACCACCATGTGCGTCCAAGGGGCCCCGGGGACCGGCAAGACCGCCGTCGGCCTCCACCGCGCCGCCTGGCTGCTCTACAACTACGCCGAGCACCTCCGCAAGGCCGGGGTCCTCATCGTCGGCCCCAACGAGGGCTTCCTCGCCTACATCGCGAACGTCCTGCCCACGCTCGGCGAATCGGCGGTCTGGCAGGTCACCGTCCAGCAGATGACGAAGGCCGACACCGCCGTCGCCGTCGACTCCCGCGAAGCGGCGATGCTCAAGCACGACGAGCGCATCGCCCTGGTGTGCGAGCGGGCCGTCTGGGGCCACGTCGGCCGGGCCGCGGACGGCGGCGTCACCGCCGAGGAGGGCCTGCTCATCGCCGACGGAGGCTGGCGCTGGCGACTCGGCGAGCGCTACCTCGACGAGGCGATCGACACCGCCCGCGCGAACACCCGCACCTACGACGCCGGCCGCAGGGCCCTCGAGGACGCCATCGTCCAAGGGGTCCGCCGCCAGGCTGAGATCCGCGCCGGGCACTCCCCGGACGGCAAGTGGGCCACCAAGCTCAAACGCACCGACGCCGTCCGCGGCTTCCTCGACGCGGTCTGGCCCAAGCTGAACGGCAAGACGGTCCTGCGCAGGCTCTACTTCGACGCCGACTTCCGCGCCGAGGCGACCCGCGGCATCCTCACCGAGGACGAGGCGGCGCTGCTCGCCCCGAAGGGCAGGGCGCTCAAGCAGACCGCCGCCGACATCCTCATCGCCGACGAGATCGAATCGCACCTCAAGCTCCCGCAGCCCTCGGACTCATACGGCCACATCGTCATCGACGAGGCGCAGGACCTCTCGCCGATGCAGTGCCGGGCGATCGCCCGCCGCTCGGGCCACGGCTCCCTCACCGTCCTGGGCGATCTCGCGCAGGGGACCACGCCGTGGGCCGCCGCCGACTGGAAGCGCCAGATGGCCCACCTCGGCAAGTCCGCAGTGGAGTACACGGAGTTGACGACCGGTTTCCGCGTCCCCGGCGTCATCATCGAGCTCGCCAACCGGGTCCTGCCGCACCTGGGCGTCGACGTCGCCCCCGCCCGATCCATCCGCTCCGACGGATCCGTGGACTTCATCGCCACCGCCGACCTCGCCGCCGGCGTCCGCGACGCCGTCGCGAAGGCCCTCGCCGAGGAAGGCCTGGTCGGCGTCATCGCCGCCGACCACCGCGTGGCCGAACTGCGCGGCGCGCTCGGCGCGAGCGAGCGCGTCGAACTGATCGCCGCGAGTCTGGCCAAGGGGCTCGAATTCGACCACGTCGTCCTCGCCGAGCCCTCCGAGATCGTCGAAGCGCCAACGGTCCCGATCGACGCCTCCGCAGGCGTCGCCGAGCGCGGGACCGTCGAAGGCGTCGGCCTGCGCCACCTCTACGTCGCCCTCACCCGCGCCGTCTCGCGGCTCACCGTCGTCCACACCCGACCCCTCCCGTCTCAGATGCGCTCCTGAATCCCTCGACTCGACTCGTGTAACGTGATCGTCACGAAAGCCTGCGGCCGCTGGGAGAACGCCGTGGGTGGCGAAGCGCCCGGTCGGATCGCTTCATCACGGAATTATCACGAATGGACTCCAGTTGGTCACTGGGTGCTCGCATCCGGCAGCGGGCATGTCTAATGTTGCAAACACACCGCCGAGGGTGACCATGACCGCTGCCTCTGTTTTCGGAGGCAGGCGGCACCCACCGTTTCGAGCGGGGCGACAGTGTGATCGCTCCAGAATCCGGCCACGGCCTCGGCAAGACACACGGAGGAGATCTATGACTCTCAAGAGGAGAGCACTCGCGGGTATTGCGACGGCAACCGCCGGCGCGCTCGCACTGTCGGCCTGCGGCGGCAGCGGTGACGATGAAGGCGGCTCGCAAGGCGGCGACGTCACCTGGGCCATCGCATCGAGCTTCAACAACTGGTATCTCGACACGAGTGCGGGCAACAGCTCCTACTTGCGCCAGATCTTGAGCCCGATGCTCCCCACCCTGGGCGACTTCCACCCCGACGACGGCTCGTGGGTCGTCAATGACGCGGTGGTCGCCGAGGAGCCGACGCTCCTCAGCGAGGAGCCGATGCAGGTCCAGATCAAGCTCAACCCCGACGCGAACTGGGGCGACGGCAACCCGATCCGCCTTGAGGACTTCATCTACACCTGGCACCAGCGCGCCGCCACCGAAGAGTTCTGCACCGAGAAGTGCGACACGGTCAGCTCTGAGGGCTGGACCGAGATCGAGTCGATCGAGGAGCCCGAAGAGGGCACGATCGTGATCACCTACGCCGAGGGCTACGCCGACCCCGAGTGGCTCTACACCGAGTACCTGCGGATGCCCTCGCACATCGCCGAGGAGAACGGCTTCGAGAACTGGGCCACCGACCCGGCTCAGATGGGCGACAGCGTCGAGTGGTTCGCCTCCAACGCCCCGACCTGGTCGGCCGGCCCCTACCTCCCGAGCGAGGCCGAGCTGGGCGAGTACATCCGCTACGAGCCGAACCCCGACTACGCCGGTTCGGCCGACCCCGGTCTCGACAGCCTCACCCTCGAGGTCATCGAGGACACCGAGTCGATCATCACCGAGGCTCGCCAGGCCACCATCGACGGTTCGTGGCCGAACACCTTCACCATGGACCAGCTCACCAAGCTCGACGACACCCAGGACGTCAGCTACGAGACCTACCCGGGCTCGATCTGGCTGCACCTCGACATCAACGCCGAGAACCAGTTCCTGAGCGACCAGGCGCTGCGCCAGGCGGTCTTCACCGCCGTGGACGTCAACGAACTGATCGAGCGGAACTTCCAGGGCATCGACGACGTCAGCCGCAAGCTCAACCCGTTCTTCCCGGAGAGCTCGCCGTACTACGAGGAGATCCCCGCCCTCGCCGAGCAGGGCACCGGTGACGTCGACGCCGCCAGGACCATGCTCGAGGACGCCGGCTACACCTACGACGGCGACACGCTGATGAGCCCGGACGGCGAAGCCGTGACGTTCAACTTCCGCTTCGGCGGCTCCGACGAGATCCGCAAGACCATCGCGGAACTGGTGCAGGCGCAGCTGGCCGAGCTCGGCATCACCGTCGAGCTCAACGCGATCCCCGACAACGCCCTCGGTGACGTCATCGGCGGCAAGGAATTCGACATGGTCATCTTCGGATGGTCGGGCAACCCGGCCTTCGTGGTTGCCCCGAACCAGTACTTCGGCGCGGAATCGCCGTACATGTTCGGCCCCACGGACAACGCCGAGCTGCAAGAGGCCATCGACGGCGTCTACGACTTCGACCTCGACGCGGCCGCCGCCTCGGCCAACGAGGCCGCGCGGATCGCTGCCGAGATGGCCGTCCAGCTGCCGATCCTCGACGAGCCGCAGAGCATCATCGTGGCCGAGCACCTGGAGAACGTGGGCCCGAACGGCAACAGCCAGGCCGGCCCGCTGTGGAACGTCAAGGACTGGGCGCTGAACTAGCGGTTCGATTCCCTTTCGATCCTCTATGAGAGCCCGGCGCTCACAGGCGGGGGCGGCCTTCGG
>NZ_BAAHCB010000002.1:110679-160957 GCF_054776215.1 Glycomyces tarimensis | reverse complement strand
CCTCTTCGTGGGCGGTCGAGGCCGTTGATCACACGACGGTCACGGTGATGACGCCGGATGGACGCGGGCCTGCGGCGCCGCAGCCGCGCTCCGCCGAAAAACATAACGATAGAACAACGAACAAGGCTCATATGGAGTTCGAGGGGAGCCGTCGGCCCCTCTCACGTGGAAGGCTGTATCAGCGTCGCACGGCACAGCAGCCGAAGCCCCGGCGACGCGAACCCGCGCCGAGCCAGTGGACCCGCCATCCCCCGGTCCGCGGACCGAGGACGGGCACACCATGTGGTTTCCGGAGGAGAACGATGCGTCTGAAGTACGGGCCCGCGACCGCCGCGGCCCTCCCCGCCGCGACGGCACTGCTGCTGTCGGCGTGCGGTGGAGGCGCGTCGGCCGATGCCGGCGGATTCGACGACTGCGAGCACCAGGTCACCACCTGCAACTCCGGCGAGCGCGCCGACGGCGGCGAGATCACCTGGGCCATCGACGGCTCCTGGTCCGGATGGAACCCCTCCGTCGCCGCCGACAACAGCTCCTACCTGAGCATGGCGCTGGCGGGCGTGTGGCCCCACCTGGGCCAGTTCGACCAGGACGGCGACTGGAAGTTCAACGACGGACTCCTCTCGGCCGATCCCGAACTGGTCAGGGAGGATCCCGTCCAGGTCGCCTACCACCTCAACCCGGAGGCCACCTGGGGCGACGGCACCCGCATCGGCGTCGACGACTTCGTCTACCACTGGTACGCCCGATCCGGCGACGAGTCCCTCTGCTCCGGCTGCACCCCGGCCACCACCGCATACGGCTCCGCCGTCGCCTCGATCGACGCCCAGGGCGACACGGTCACCGTCACCTACGCCGACGGCTACTCCTCGGCCGAGTGGCGGTACGAAGAGGTCCTGTCGCACCCCGCCCACATCGCCGAGCAGTCCGGCTACTCGTGGAGCGACGACCCCGAGGCGATGAAGGCGTCGCAGGACTACTTCACCGAGACCGTCCCCACCTGGACCGCCGGACCGTACCGGGTGACCGACGGCGCCCTGGGCGAGTTCGTGATCTACGAGCCCAACCCGGAGTGGGCCGGCTCGACCGAGGTCACGCTCGACCGGATCACGCTCGAGGCCTTCGACTCCGTCGACTCGATCGTGACCGAGATGCGGCAGGGCACCGTGGACGGCGCGAGCCCCGTCTCGGTCGGCGTCGAGCACATCTCCCAGTTGGAGACGGCCGACGGCATCGACTACGCGATCGCCCCCGGGCCCGGCTGGGAGCACATCGACCTCAACACGAACAACGAGTTCCTGTCCGACGAGGCGCTGCGCAACGCGGTGTTCCAGGCGATCGATGTCGAGAACATCATCGACCGCACCTACGCGAACGTCCAGTTCGACGCCGAACGCAAGCTCAACCACCTCTTCCGGGGCGCCTCCGAGCACTTCGTCGACCACCTGACCGCCACCGGCCAGGGCTTCGGCGACATCGAGCTCGCGCGCCGGACGCTCAGCGACGCCGGCTACACCTGGGACGA
Organism: Glycomyces tarimensis; assembly: GCF_054776215.1. Lineage (NCBI taxonomy): Bacteria > Bacillati > Actinomycetota > Actinomycetes > Glycomycetales > Glycomycetaceae > Glycomyces > Glycomyces tarimensis. The sequence goes on along the minus strand of NZ_BAAHCB010000002.1, from coordinate 159,435 downwards.
CGAGGACCGTCTCCGCACGCCCGACGACGAGCCGGTCACCCTCTCGTACGGCTACACCGAGGGCCGCGTCGACCGCTCCGTCAGCGCCCAGATCGTCCAGGCCAATCTCGCCGACCTCGGCCTCGAGATCGAACTCGACCCCTTCGCCTCGGCCGACCTCGGCCCCACGCTGTTCGAAGGCCGGTTCGACATGATCCAATACGGCTGGTCCTCGACCCCGACCTTCGTCGGCAGCGCGAGCCAGTACTGGTCCAGCTCCTCGTCCTCGAACTTCGGCGGGCTCGACGACGACGCGCTCGACGAGACCCTCGCCCTGCTGGACGAGACGCTCGATCCCGACGAGGCGGCCGACATCGCCAACGACGCCGTCGCACAGGTCATCGCCGAGGCCTACGTGCTGCCGATCATCGACACACCGGTCGCCGTCATGGCTTCGGAGCAGCTCGTCAACGTCAGGGACAATTGGGCTTCCCAGCAACGGGCGCTGTACAACATCGCCGAGTGGGGAGTCGACGGTACTGAGTAATCCCCGCCAGTGGCAGGCGGACCGGCTCGCGCGAGTTCGGCAGCCGGGACCACTCCGCCGCAGGCCATCGATCACGCCTTTGCAATTATCGAGGAACTATGCTTGTATTCACCATTCGGCGCATCGTGATGATGATCCCGGTCCTCATCGGCGCCTCCATGCTCGCGTTCATCCTGGTGAGTATCTCGGGGGACCCCGTCGCCGACCAGGTATTCCTGCTGGAGCAGGCCACCGGTGAGCCGGTGCCCCAGGAGACCGTGGACAACATCAAGGAACGGCTGTACTACGACCGTTCGATGCCCGAGCGCTACTGGCTGTGGCTGACCGGCTTCGGTGAGACGAACGGCGACATCGGGCTGCTCCAAGGCGAGTGGGGCCCGTCGGTCGAGGGCAGCGCGATCGACATCGGCGGCGAGATCGGTTCCCGCTTCTGGATCACCCTGCGCCTGGTCCTGTTCGCCACCTTCGCCTCGATCGCCATCGCGATCCTCGCCGGCGTGGTCTCGGCGGTCAAGCAGTACTCGAAGGTCGACTACCTGCTGACCTTCATCGGATTCCTCGCCCTCTCGATGCCCACGTTCTGGTTCGGCCTGCTGATGAAGGAGGCGGCAGTCCAGACGAACAACGCCATCGGCTCGACGGTCTTCCAGACCTACCGCGACTCGACCCGCGGATTCCAGGGCAACGGCTGGGAGGTCTTCCTCGACGCCATTCCGTACCTGGTCATCCCGACCATCGTGCTCATGCTCACCGGCTACGCCGCGATGTCCCGGTACCAGCGCGCCTCGATGCTGGAGGTCCTCAACTCCGACTACGTGCGCCTGGCCCGCGCCAAGGGCGTCCGGAACGGGACCGTGATGCGCCGCCACGCGCTTCGCACCGCCCTGATCCCCGTGGCCACCTTCGCGCCGCTGGGCATCGCCACGGCCATGGGCGGCTCGCTGGTCATCGAGCGGATCTTCGGCTGGCGGGGCCTGGGCGCGTTCGCCTACGACGCCATCACCCACAACGACGCGTTCGCAGTGCTCGGCTACCTGTTCATCTCCGGCGTCATCGTCCTGATCGGCATCCTGATCTCCGACCTGATGTACGGCGTGCTCGACCCAAGGATCCGCTATGAGTAACACGACCTCCGCAGTCCTCGACGCCGAGGCCATCACCTCGAAGGAGCGCACGCAGCTCCAGATGATCACGATGCGCTTCTTCCGCCACAAGGCGGCCGTGGTCAGCCTCGTGGGCTTCGTTCTGATCATCCTGTTCGCCTTCCTCGGGCCGTTCCTCTGGACGTGGGACCACCGGATCCACACCGAGATCGGGTCGTGGGAGCCGCCGTCGCTGGAGCACCCGTTCGGCTCGGACCGCGCCGGACGCGACATGATGGGCACCGTCATGCGCGCCACCGCCCAGTCGCTGAAGGTCGCGCTCGTGGTCGCGATCGGTTCGACGTTCATCGGCGCCGTCGTCGGCGCCGTCGCCGGGTACTACCGCGGATGGGTCGACGCGGTGCTCATGCGCATCGTCGACGTCCTGTTCGTCATCCCGTTCCTCGTCATCACCGCCGCCATGGCCGGCAACATCCGCGGCGGCACCACGTGGTGGCACATGGCCCTGATCCTCATGATCTTCGGATGGCTCGGCACGTCCCGAGCCGTGCGCGCCGAGGTGCTGAGCCTGCGGGAGAAGGAATTCATCGAAGCCGCACGCTCGGTCGGCGGCTCCGACCTGCACATCATCTTCAGGCACCTCATCCCGAACACGATGAGCGTCATCATCGTCTCGGCGACCCTTCAGATCGCCTTCGCGATCCTGTCGGAGTCGACCCTCTCATTCCTGGGTCTGGGCATCCAAGCCCCGGACACGTCGCTGGGCCTGCTCATCCAGGCGGCCGAATCGTCGGCCTTCAGCGAACGCTGGTATCTGTTCTACATCCCGGGCATCTTCGTCATCCTCATCGCGCTGACGATCAACTTCGTCGGCGACGGCCTGCGAGACGCGATGGACCCCCGGCAGACGATGGTGAGGCGCTAACCCATGGACTTGACGGTCAACGGCACCCCGGCCGACGGCGCCGCGCGCGCATCGGCCAAAGGCGAACTCGTCCTGGAGGTCGACGACCTCAACGTGACCTTCCCGAGTGACGACGGGCCCGTCCACGCCGTCCGCGGCGTCTCCTACGAGCTGCGCCGGGGCCAGAGCCTCGGCATCGTCGGCGAATCCGGCTCCGGAAAGTCGGTCACCTCCATGGCGGTCATGGGCCTGCTGCCCAAGACCGCCGAGATCACCGGCTCGGCCAAGCTCCTCGGCGAGGAGCTCGTCGGGCTCGGCGACGCGGAGCTCTCGGTCGTGCGCGGCAAGCGGATCTCGATGATCTTCCAGGACCCGCTCACCAGCCTCAACCCCGTCTACACGGTCGGGTTCCAACTGGCCGAGGCGATCCGCGTCCACTACCCGGACGTGAAGAAGGCCGAGGCGCGTCAGCGCGCCATCGACCTGCTCGACATGGTCGGCATCCCGAACCCGTCCCAGCGCGTCGACGCCTACCCGCACGAGCTCTCGGGCGGCATGCGCCAGCGCGTGGTCATCGCGATCGCCATGGCCAACAACCCGGACGTCATCATCGCCGACGAGCCGACCACGGCGCTCGACGTGACGGTGCAGGCGCAGGTGCTCGAGGCGCTGGAGAAGGCCCGCGAGGAAGTCAACGCCGCGCTCATCCTCATCACGCACGACCTGGGCGTCATCGCCGGACACACCGACGACGTGCTGGTGATGTACGCCGGCCGCCCGGTCGAGAAGGGCACGGTCGACGAGATCTTCTACGAGCCGCGCATGCCCTACACGCTCGGCCTGATCGGCTCGATGCCGCGCATGGACGAGGAGCGGGGCCACCGCCTCACGCCCGTCCACGGCACGCCGCCGTCGATGCTGAAGATGCCGCCGGGCTGCCCGTTCCGGCCGAGGTGCCCCATGTCGCAGGACATCTGCGCCGAGATCGAGCCGGATCTGCTGCCGGTGAGTCCCAGCGGCCACGTCTCGGCCTGCCACTTCGCCGATCAGTTGGAAGGCAAGCGGCCCGAGGACGTGTTCGCGCCCGTGGCCTCCGACCCCGAGATCGAGGCCGCGGTCGAGTCCGACGCCCCGCACGGGAGCCTTCCTCAGGAGACCAAGCACCAGGAGGACATGTGAACGCCATGCTCGACACGCCGCAGGCGGCCACGAGCCCGGTCATCGCCGGGAAGAACCTGGTCAAGGAGTTCCCGGTCCGCTCCAAGGGGATCGTGCGGCGCAGGGTCGGGGCCGTCCACGCCGTCTCCGGGGTGAACCTGGAGATCGGCGCGAACGAGACCCTGGCGCTGGTCGGCGAGTCCGGCTGCGGCAAGTCCACCCTGGCCCGGCTGCTGATGAACCTCATCGAGCCGACCTCGGGAGAGGTGTTCTACGAGGGCAAGGACCTCACGCGGCTCTCGCGCGCGCAGATGCGGCCGATCCGGCGCGACATCCAGCTGGTGTTCCAGGACCCGATGGCATCGCTGGACCCGCGCATGACCGTCTTCGAGATCATCGCCGAGCCGCTGCGCGTGCACGGCATGTTCAAGAACGGGGGACGCGACCGCGTCAACTCGCTGATCGAGATCGTCGGCCTGAACCCCGAGCACCGCAACCGCTACCCGCACGAGTTCTCCGGCGGGCAGCGCCAGCGGATCGGCATCGCGCGGGCCCTGGCACTCCAGCCGAAGGTGCTCATGCTCGACGAGCCCGTCAGCGCCCTGGACGTGTCGATCCAGGCCGGCGTCATCAACCTGCTGGAGGACCTGCAGGACGAGCTGGGGCTGACGTACCTGTTCGTGTCGCACGACCTGTCGGTGGTCCGCCACATCGCCGACAAGGTCGCGGTCATGTACCTCGGCAAGATCGTCGAGGAGGGCACGACGGACCAGCTGTTCGCCGGCCCGGCGCACCCGTACACGCAGGCGCTCATGTCGGCGATCCCGCTGCCCGACCCGCGCAAGGAGCGCACCCGGGAGCGGATCGTGCTGGTCGGCGACGTGCCGAGCCCGTCGAACCCGCCGTCGGGCTGCCGCTTCCGCACCCGCTGCCCGCTGTTCCAGACCCTCTCCGAGGGCGAGCAGCGCCAATGCATCGAGGTGGAGCCGCTGCTGCGGTCCGACCACGACGGCCAGACGCGCGCGGCCTGCCACTACGCCGCGCCGAAGCAGCTCGTCTGAGCCGCCTCGCCTCGCGAATATCGAATCACCGGGCCGTCCCGCCTCCGCGGGACGGCCCGCCTGTATTTTCCCAAAGGAGGCGGACGGGCTTCGGCGGTGCGGTGAGGACGGCGCTGTGGGTTTCCCATCGGAGGCGGCCGGGCTTCCGCGGCGCGGTGAGGACGGCGCTGAAGGGCGAATCTACTGTCGTACTCCCGACAAAACCGGGTCTCACGCTGTGCTCGGTCCCAATCACCGGATCGGGGCGCACCACTCGGCGCGAAATGCCGCTAGCGTGTCTTGCATACGAGCCCGAGTGGTGGAATCTGGTAGACACAGTCAGCTTAAAACTGGCCGTCGCGCGGCTTGCGGGTTCGAGTCCCGTCTCGGGCACTACTGGGAGTATGCAAGGCCGTCAAGAGGATCCAAAAGTCCTCAGCGCTAAGCCGCGCCGATTCCGCCACTGCGGTGCCGGTCACGTTCGATGCCGCCGCCTTAGTGCCACCCCGATCGGGTGAAGGTCTGAGCGGAGGCGGGCGCACCGGTCCCGATCGCCGAACGCGATCGGACCCCTGCTCAAAGGCTCATTGTGGGCTGGATGTACCGTTACATGACTGTGAGTCTGGTTCATCTCAATGTTGACTGTCTTGGGTACGCGTGCTATCCAGGGAAAGAGCGCTGATACCATCATGTCGAACCAGATCGCTGGGAGTCACTTCCCTTCTGCTGCAATGACTTTGCCACTTTTTTGGTATCGCGGAGTCGATTGGCCTGTGTCGTGAGGATGGCGATGCCCGAAACACCTCGGTCCACAACCCATACGTTCCAATCAAATGGACTGGCCCAGCCGAATGGCGCGGCCGGAACTGACGGACCGGTGCACGGCTCCGCGGATCTGAAGTCCCGACTGCTGCGGCTGGCCACACTGCCGCTGGCGGCCACCGCGGCCCTCGGCGTCGGTGTCACGGTCTTCCTGACCGGCACCGATATCGGCGCGGGCCCGGCATGGATGCCCGCCATCGTGGTCGGCACCGCGGCGCTGTTCCTGTGCATGGTGCTCTACCTGGCCGTCCACTCCGCCTTGAAGATCAACACCGACATCGGCCGCCAGATCGCGGCGGTGCGGCGCTCCACGGCCGAGACGCACTACAAGATCTGGCAGGTCCTCGAAGAGCTCCAGCGCACCGTCCCGCCCGAGCAGCGCTGGTCGGTGCCGATGCCATCCGAGACGCGCCAGGACGTGCCGACGTCCGAGGCGATCCGCATGCTCGCCGCCGAGGCCCAGCAACTGCGCCAGGTGGCCGGCGTCATCGCGAGCCGCGGCGTCCCCCAGCCCTCGCCCGCGGTCAGCAACGGCAACGCCGTTCAGAGCGGCGCCGGCGCCAACACCGGCGCCATCCCGACCAGCGGGTTCGACACCGCGGTCCACCCGCGCGTCGGCATCTTCGTCAACCTCGCCCGCCGCCTGCAGTCGCTGGTGCACCGCGAGATCGAGCAGCTCGACGAGCTGGAGAACCAGGTCGAGGACCCGGACCTGCTCAAAGGCCTGTTCTCGGTCGACCACCTCGCGACGCGCATCCGCCGCCACGCCGAGAACCTCGCGGTCCTCGGCGGCGCCAGCTCGCACCGCCAGTGGTCGCGCCCGGTCAACGTCTACGAGGCGCTGCGAAGCGCCGTCGCCGAAGTGGAGCAGTACGCCCGCGTCAAGCTGGTCCGGCCCATCGAGGGCACCCTCAAGGGCCACGCCGTCGCCGACGTCATCCACCTCGTCGCCGAGCTCGTGGAGAACGCCACCACCTTCTCGGCCCCCCAGACGCAGGTCCTCATCCGTGTCCAGCGCGTCCGCTCCGGCCTGGCCGTCGAGGTCGAGGACCGCGGTCTGGGCATGGAGCAGCACGAACGCGAGCGCTACAACACGATGCTGACGACGCCCGACGACGTCGACCTCGACGAGCTGCTCGCCGACGGGCGCATCGGCCTGTACGTCGTCTCCTCGCTGGCCCGGCGCCACAACCTCACCGTGCAGCTCCAGTCCAACATCTTCGGCGGCACCCAGGCGATCATGGTGCTCGGCGAGGACCTCCTCGGCGACACACCCGAGCGCCCCGCTCCCAGAGAGGTCCAGGCGCCGCCCGCGCAGCAGCAGCAGATGCCCGTCCGGGTGCCCTCGGCCCCGCCGAGCCAGCTCCCGGCCCTGCCATCGGTCCAGTTGGCGACGGTCGCCGCGGACACCGGCCGCCACGCCGCCCGTCCGCAACCGGTCGCCGGCAGCGGCCACCAGACCGGCGCGATCCAGTCGAGTTATGCCCCGCCGCCCCGCAACGCCCCCGGGGCCGGCTACGGCTCCGAGCCCGGATACGACTCCGGCTACGGCACTGGCACCGCGGGCGGCCCCGGCTACGGCTCCGCGGGATACGAGACCGCCGAGATGCCGACCGTCGACGCCTCGGGACGCGCGGGCGGCTCGCACCACCAGAGCCCCCCTCCCGGGCGCGAGTCCGACGCCCGGCCGGCGCTGCCGAAGCGCAACAAGCAGACCCACCTCGCCCCGCAGTTGCGTGAGGCGCCGCAGCCGGCGGCGCGCGGGTCCGAGTCCGGCCACGACCCCCAATTGATGAAGGCGTTCCAGCAAGGCCAGTTCCGGGCCGACACGCAGGACGAAACCCAGATCCCCACTTCGGACCGTTCCAGTCCGTATCGAAGCGAGGAGGCCTGATGGTAGGGGTCCTCACTTCGGAGTCCGTTCCAGTCCGTATCGAAACGAGGAGGCCTGATGGCAGGGGTCCTCACTTCGGAGACCGTTCCACTCCATACCGAAACGAGGAGGCCTAATGGCAGGCGATGAGGCAGCGGCGCAAGCGACAGATCTGGGCTGGCTGCTGGCCGGTCTGATAAAACGGGTGCCCCACACCCGCAGCGCCCTCCTGCTGTCCTCGGACGGCATCAAGAAGGCGTTCCACGGGCTCAGCACCGACCAGGCCGACCAGCTCTCGGCCATCGCTTCGGGCATGTTCTCATTGGCGCGCAGCGCTGGCGCCCAGTTCGGCTCGGCCGGCGGGGTACGGCAGGTCGTCGCCGAACTCGACGACACGCTGCTGTTCGTCTCCACCGCCGGATCCGGCGCGGTCCTGGCCGTCATGGCCGGGCGCGAGGCCGACGCCGGCGTGCTCGGATACGAGATGTCGATCCTGGTCAAGAGCGTGCGCCCGTACCTGGAGACGCCCGTTCGCAGGCCCGCGGCCACCAGTGGTGAAATGGTGGGCTGATGTCCGACTTCGAGGACCTTCCACTGCTCGACGAGGACGCCGGTCCGCTGGTCCGCCCGTATACGGTCAGCAATGGACGCACCGCTCCGACCGCGAAGCTGGACTTGCTCTCGCTGGTGAGGTCGACCGGGCAGATGAGGCCCTCGCAGCTCGAAGCCGAGCACGCGGAGGCGCTGCTCCTGTGCAGGGAGCCGATCTCGGTGGCCGAGGTGTCGGCCCACCTTCGGCTCCCCGCCATGGTCATCAAGGTCTTGCTGTCCGACCTCGTCGACTGCGGCGCCGTAACCGCCCAATCGCCCGACCCCGCCGTCGATCCCACCGACCGAACCGTATTGGAGGCACTCCTCAATGGCCTACAACGGCGACTCTGACCATTCGCCTGCACAACAACACCAACCCTTGCCCACCGCGATCAAACTCCTCGTCGCAGGGGGATTCGGCGTCGGCAAGACCACCTTCGTCGGCTCGGTGAGCGAGATCGAACCGCTGAGCACCGAGGAGACCATCACCACGGCCAGCATCGGCACCGACGACCTCACCGGCCTGGGGGACAAGGAGACCACGACGGTCGCCCTCGACTTCGGACGCATCACGCTGGACCAGCGGCACATCCTGTACCTGTTCGGCACCCCCGGGCAGGACCGGTTCTGGTTCATGTGGAACGAGCTGTCCGACGGGGCCTTCGGCGCGGTCGTCTTGGCGGACACCCGCAGGCTCGAGGACTGCTTCCCCGCCCTCGACTTCTTCGAGCGGCGCGGCACGGAGTTCATCGTCGCGGTCAACGAGTTCGACGGCTCGTACCACTACGAGCCCGAAGAAGTGCGCACCGCCCTGGACCTCAAACCGAATATCCCGATCGTCACCTGCGACGCGCGCGATCCACGTTCCGCTACATTGGTGCTGGTCACCCTGACCAAGCACCTCATGTCGGCCGCTGCCGCGGTCGCCCGGTTAGGAGCCCAGAATGACCACGTCCGACAACGACTTCCGACTCACCATCACCCCCGACGACCCGCGCGCGCCCGAGCGGGTCAGGCGTCTGCGCGAGCTCGGGATCGGCGACCAGCCCGACCCGGAGTTCGACGACCTCGCCAAGCAGCTCACCGAGATCACCGGCGCGCCCTACGCGATGGTGAACTTCATCGACGAGGACCGCCAGTACTTCGCGGGTCTGGCCGCGCCGGAAGGGGACACGGCCTCGCAGGCCCTGGCGGGTGCCGAGCCGCCGCCGGAGGTCGGCCGGGAGATGGACCGCGACCACGGCTACTGCCCGCACGTCGTGGTGCGCGGCAAGGCCCTCGTGCTCGGGGACGTGTGCGACTACCCGCGCTTCGCGGGCAACCCGGTCGTCGACAAGATCGGCATCCGCTCCTACATGGGCGCGCCGCTCATCGACGACGACGGCAACACGCTCGGGACCGTGTGCGTGGTCGACACCGAGACCCACGAGTGGGGCCGCCCGGGCCTGGACGTCATCAAGGAGATGGCCGCGAAGGTCATGGACCGCATCCGCGAGCGCAAGCAGCACGAGCAGGAGTCGGCTCAGCAGGCGGTCAGGCAGCAGGCACCGGGGCAGCAGGCACTCGGATATCCGGGAGAGGCATAGCGAAGAGGAGGCCGCTTCCGCCGCCTCCTCTGAGCTGTGTTCGGTTCGTTCCGCCCGTGACGGGCCCGGCATGGTCTGGCCGATCCTCCAGACATGCCCCTATGCCACTGCGACCGGCTCGCCTCCGACGATCCGTTCGGACCACTGGCCCCTGGAGCGCCCCAGGGCCTCTTCGGCCAGCCGCAGGCGCTGGATGTCCGAGGTACCCGCGGGAGCGAAGATATGGAAGGCATCGCGCAGATACCGCTCGATCGGCCGGTCGGTCGACAGGCCGGCCGCGGCGTGGATCTCCATGGCCTCCCGGGCCGAGTCCAGCGCGGACTCGACGTTGACGAGTTTGGCGTTCATCAGCTCGACGTCGCACGCCTCGCCCTGATCGAGCAGGTGCACCGCGTGGTAGGCCGTGATGCGCGCCGTCATCAGACGCGAATGGATCTGCCCGATCTTCTGCTTGATGTTGTCCAATTCGGCGAGCGGCTTGCCGTAGAGCGTGCGCTGCGAGGCGTAGGCGACGGTCTCGTCGAGGATCGCCTGGTGGATCCCGAGCGACACCGCCGTCAGGTTCGAGCGCCCGTAGAGGACCGAAGAGGAGTAGGCGACCTTGAGGCCGTCGCCCTCGGTGCCGAGCATGTTCGTCGCGGGCACGCGGCAGTTGTCGAACAGCAGCTCGCCGAAGCTGAAGCCGTGCAGGCCCATCGTCGACTGCTGCGGGGCCAGCGCGAATCCCGGCCGGTCCGCCTCCACCAGGAACGCCGACAGCCCGTCCTTGCCCGGTCCGGTCCGCACGATCACGCCGTGCAGGTCGCCGACGTGGCTGTTGCCGACGAAGACCTTGTGGCCGTTGAGGATGTAGTCACCGCCGTCGCGGACGGCGTTGGCCTGCATGCCGAGGACGTGTCCGCCGGAGATGGACTCGGTGACGGCGATGGTGGGGAGGCAGTGCCCGGCGGCGACGGCGGGGAGCCAGGTCTTCTTCTGGACTTCGTTGCCGAAGTGGATGATCTTGGCGACGCCGAGCTGGGAGGCCTGCACCATCGCTCCCATCGCGCCGGAGACCCGGGAGAGCTCTTCGATGATGATGGTTTTCGCCAAGTGGCCCATGCCCATGCCGCCGTACTCGCGGCCGATGGTGACGCCGAGCCAGCCCTGTCGGGCGATCATTCTCGACAATCGGTGGTGCGCGGTCTTGGTGGCTTCCATTTCGCGGATCCGGGGCCGGACTTCGCGTTCGGCGAAGTCCCTGACCTCTTTCCTGAGGGTGTCATGCTGGTCATTGGTGAAGTAGCCGGTCATTGGTTACCCCCTGTGGGCAGCTCAGGCTCGCCATCGACCGCTCGGTCAGCAGTCCCCACCATGAACTCACGACGAGCTGTTATGTGAAACTTTCTCGGAGTGACTGTAGCAACCGTTATCGCATGGGGCAAGGGTAAGCTTTGTGGACATTCCGCCGTTACGGGACGGTAACATTCCGTTGTGCCGCAACAGAAATGGACACCTTCGACTACTCTCAGAATTCGAGACTGGGGGTGCGTTCTGCATGTGCATATGATAACGGAAAGCCTTCTCGGCTCTTTCCGGGGGCGTTATCTCAGCTTTGTCGAGCCGTTATCTTGTATTGACGCAGGTGCAATCGTCCCATGATTGGATCACGATCGGAGCGACATGCCCCGCGCCATCTCCACCGACCCCAGGAGTGCAATGTTCAACGCGAAACCGAAACGCTATCTGGCCGCGGCCGCCGCGGCCGGACTGGCCGTCACCATCACGGCCGTCGGCGCCTGGTCGGCCGCCGCGGACCCCGGCCGCGGACACGGCCGCGAGGTCGACCTCCAGCTGCTGGCCATCAACGACTTCCACGGCAACATAGAAGCCTCCGACGGCCTCACCTATGAGCTCGACGGCGAGACCATCCCCGCCGGCGGGGCCGAATACCTCGCCACGTACCTCGACGAGGCCCGCGAGGGCGAGCGGTTCAGCACCACCGTCGCCGCCGGCGACCTCATCGGCGCCAGCCCCTTCCTCTCGGCCGCCTTCGGCGACCAGCCCACCATCGAATCGCTCAACGCCATGGGCGTCGAGGTCTCCTCGGTCGGCAACCACGAATTCGACAAGGGCATCGACGACCTCCACCGCCACATCGAAGGCGACGGCGACTACGCGGGCGCCGACTTCCCGTACCTGGGCGCCAACGTCGTCGAGGAGGCGACCGGCGAACCGGTCCTCGACCCCTACTGGATCAAGAAGTTCCGCGGCGGCGTCAAGGTCGGCTTCATCGGCATGACCCTCGAGGGCACCGGCGACATCGTCGCCAAGTCCGGCATCGAGGGCCTTGAGTTCGTCGACGAGGTCGAGACCGCGAACAAGTACGCCGAGCAGCTGCGCCGCAAGGGCGTCAACTCCATCGTCGTGCTCATGCACGAGGGCGGTTACCCCGTCGAGGAGGACACCGGGCACGAGTGCGAGTCCCTCGACGGCTCCGGCGTCGGCATGTCCGGTCCGATCGTCGACATCGCCGAGAACATGTCCTCGGCCGTCGACATCATCGTCACCGGCCACACCCACCAGGAGTACGTCTGCTCGGTCCCCGACCCGGCCGGCCAGCCGCGCATGGTCACCTCCGCGTCCTCCTACGGCCGCGTCTTCACCGAGATCGACGCGACCTACGACAGGCGCACCAAGGACATCGTCCGCTCCTCGGTGACCGGCTCCAACACCGTCGTCGAACGCGACGTCGAGGCCGACCCGGTCCAGTCCGAGCTCATCGCCGGCTACCAGGACGACGTCGAGGAGGTCGCCGGGCGCGAGGTCGGCTACATCGCCGAGGACATCACCCGCGGCGACACCCGCGCCGAGGAGTTCCCCCTCGGCAGCCTCATCGCCGACGCCCAACTCGCCCGCACCGCCGACCCCGAGCTCGGCGGCGCCGAGATCGCCTTCATGAACCCGGGCGGGGTCAGGGCCGACCTGCTGTACGGCGAGGACGGCACCGTCACCTACGCCGAGCTGTTCAGCGTCCAGCCGTTCAACAACTACCTGGTCACCATGGACCTCACCGGGGCGCAGATCCTCACCCTGCTCCAGCAGCAGCTGCCGAGCGAGGACCGGTCGACGACCCTGTTCCTCCAGGTCTCCGAGGGCTTCACCTACACCTGGGACACCACCCTGGAGGGCACCGAGCAGATCGTGGCCGACTCGCTCATGCTCAACGGCGAGCCGATCGTCGCCGACCAGACCTACCGTGTGACGGTCAACTCGTTCCTCGCCGACGGCGGCGACTCGTTCTACGTCCTCGCCGAGGGCGAGAACCGCCTGACCGGCGAGGTCGACCTCGTCGCGTTCGAGGCCTGGTTCGCCGAGCACTCCAGCCCGGACGCCCCCGTGGAGGCGCCCGAGCCCGGGAGGGTCAACGTCATCTAGTCGCGGACAATTCAGGCGGCGGGGAGCGACCGCTCCCCGCCGCTCCCGCGATCGCTGGCCCAGACCGGATAGTCTAGAGACGCCCTGACATATACGGAGGACCGCAGACATGCCTCAGAGCAGAAACTCATCCCTCAGAAACATGATGAAGACCCAGTACGCCGAACAGCAGCACATGGGCGCGGCATACGGGCCTTACGGGCAGATGACCCAGGCGCCGCAGGTCGACACCATGCGGATCGACGACGTCATCGTCCGCACCGTCGCCCTCATCGGCGCGACATTCGTCGCGGCCATGATCACCTTCACGATGGTCGCCAACGGCATCGCCAACGGTGACCAGGCCGCCATCAGCACCGCCTTCACCCTCGGAGGCATCGGCGCGTTCGTCGGTCTCGGCGTCATCCTCTTCTCGATGTTCCGGCCGGTGATGAACCCGATCGTCTGCTTCGTCTACGCGATCGGGCAGGGACTCCTGCTCGGCGGCGTCAGCGCCGCCTTCGAGCAGACCCAGCCGGGCATCGCCGTCAACGCGCTGCTCGCGACGGTCCTGGTCTTCGGCGGCATGCTGGCGCTCTACAAGTTCCGCATCCTCAAGAACTCCCCGATGTTCACCAAGGTCATCGTCGGTGCCGGCTTCGGCATCTTCGCCCTGATCGCGGTCAACCTCGTCGCCGGCCTCTTCGGCGCCGACCTCGGCCTGTTCGCCGGCCCCGGCGAGTCGGCCACGACCCTCCAGTGGGTCATCGCGATCGCCCTCACCCTGTGGGCCGCGTTCTCCTTCATCCTCGACTTCGACATGATCGAGCAGTCGGTCAACGCCGGCGCGCCCAAGAAGTTCGCCTGGGCCGGGGCCTTCGGCCTCACCGCCGGACTGATCTTCCTGTACTGGAGCCTGCTGCGGCTCCTGAGCTATTTCAACGAGTAGCTCGGCCGCGATGGACCGAACCTTGGAGCGGGCGATCGGGCGCGTCGTCGAAGGCACGCGCCACTGGTCGCCCGCTCGCTGGTCCCAGCACCGGCGGGCCGAGGCCATGCACCGGCTCGTCCAGGCGCTGGCCGACGTGTGCGCCGATGTCGAAGGCGAGCCGCGGCGCGAAGTGCCGCGGCTGGGCAACGACCTCCACCTGCCCGACCAGCTCCAGGTGATCGGCCTCGACCTCCTGGACGTGGCCGACAAGCTCACCGTCGGACAGCGAGCGGCCGTGGACGAGGCCATCGCCAAGGCGCGTCAAGAACTCTTCTGAACCCCGGCCCGAGTGGCCGGCTCCCACACCGTCTCGGAGTCGTTCGGCAGGAACGCCGGGAGGCTCGGAGGCTCCCGAGGAGCCGTTCGTACCGGGCGGCGGACACGGCGCGGTCGCGAACCGGTGTGCCCGCGAACAGATCGATGGTCATGCGCCCATGCGAAGGCGTGTATCCGAGGTGCGGCCCGAACCTGAGAAGCCGTCCGGGACCGGTCCCGAGGCGCCCTGCGTACCGTGGTCGCGGGCTCTCGAATCGACGATGCGGAGGCGGCGTGTGGATCTGGATCGCACTGGGCGCGGTGGCACTGGCAGTGGCCGTCATCGTCATGCGGCGGCAAGGTGAACGGCCGACGCCGGCCGCGGAAGCCGGCCACGGCCTCCGCATGACGGCGAAGAGGCCGCGGGTGACCTGGCCGCCGGGCTACTCGGACACGAGGCCGATCCGGACGGTGCGGCGGCCGGATTCGCTCTATCTCATCGAGGAGTTCGAGAACCGGGCTGAGGCACTGGCATTCCTGCGAGGCTGCGAGGTGCGGGACGAGCGGGTCTACGTCATCGCCGAGAACCCGCAGGGCAACCTCGGCAAGGACCTGGTGATGGTCTTCGAGGAGGCCGACGGGGCCTTCGTCGAGATCGCCGAGCGCACCGCCCTGCCGACGCCCCGATACTCCAGCGAGGACTGCGCCCGCTGCGGCTACTCGGTGATCCCGGCGGCCTCGCCGGGATTCTCGGATTCGAGTGAGGAGCACGGCTCGACGTGGTGGTTCTTGTCTCTGGAGGACATGGAGATGGGCGGGCATGGCGAGCAGTGCAAGTCGTGCGGTGCGCTCGGGTGCGCGAGATGCCACCGGGCGGTGCCGCAGCAGCGCAACGCGGACGGCTCCCTGGACCTGCGATGCTGGATGTGCGACGGTGAGATGGACGTCTTCACCGAATGACCATGCGGGAGAACCGTGCCACCACGGTCGCCAGACCCCCTCGAAGCAGTTAACCCCCAGGTTCGCGTCGAGGGTCCGGGGCTGGTCGATCTCGACGAGCATCGATCAGCCCCTTCCCCTCGGCGTCGCCGAAGGACGCGACGCCCCGGCCGAGATCACGTTGGCGCGCGCGGGTGCGGCCATAGCCTCAGAACATGGAGCTGAGCAAGGTCGAAGGAGCGCACTGGCAGGCGTTCGAAGGGTCCCAGTCGGTAGCGGAGGACTGGACGTGGCGTTGCCCGGACGGGAAGCGATTCGTCTCGTTCGGGAAGGAAGCGGATGCGGTGGCGGGGCTGGCACGGCGCATTGGCACGGAATGTTCACGCCCGCCCGTTCCCGCCAACACCCCCGCTTCCATCAGCGACGATGAGGGGGCCGGGCGCATCGGGATCGGTAGCCGTCATGGGTGGCGCTGTGGTCGGGCGGGGGCCTGCTGAGATCTGCAATGGAAGCGGGGGCGTTGGCGGGAACGGGCGGGCATGATGGTCACTCTGCGCCAAGGCGGCGACAAAAGCGGTGGCAGGTGGGGTGGCGTTGGCTGGTCGGCGCGGAGGTGGCCGGTGGTGCCGTGCCGGGTTGGGCTGAGGAGGGCCCGGCGGCGGATGCGGGGTGGCTGGTGGTCCGGTTCGGGCTCGGGGCATGGGGATGTGCTCGAACCCGGTCTCCGGTTCGAGCTGGCGACCTATGAGGTGCCTTCCCCGCCACGGCATCCCGCGACGGGCGACCTAAAAAGGGTGGCGGTCCGTAGTCCGGTGCCGGTGCGGCACTTACCAGGCTATGAGTCCACTTCGGTTCCGTCAGTGGTGTGGAAGGCTCAGGTCCGGTCCTGGCGCTGCTCTCGGTTCCCGTTCCGGTCTCCGGTTCGGGTTCGGTCTCGCTTTGGGGTGTCGGTGTTGTGAAGCGTGCTCGCGCTTTAGCGCGGGCGGCTTTCGCGGCGGCCATGACCTGCTCGGTCTCGGCCTGCTCAGCAGCCGCTTCGAGGTCGGGTTTCAATGTCTCCGACCATTCCTCGGGATACAGGCCGGTGGGGAAGGCGTTCGCGATGTCCTCGGCGAAGTCGGCATCCAAGTCCGCGTCGGTGCGCCAGTCCGAGCACCCGCATGTGAGGTCGGGGTCGGTGTCCTCGTGCCCGTCGTGGTGGACGATCAGGGCCTTGCCCGGTCCGGTTTTCTGGATGGTCCAGCCGGGGGTGTGGATGCGGCCGTGGTGGAACCGGCACAGCAGAATCAGGTTCTCGGCTACTGTCGGGCCACCATTCGCCCAGTGGCGGATGTGGTGGGCCTCGGTCCACTGCACCGGTGCGAGACAGCCGGACCAGGCGCACCCGCCGGGCTGCTCGAGTTCCAACTTCCTGCGCAGCGCCGAGTTCGGGAGCCGGAGTGCGCGGCCGAGTTCGATCGCTTCGCCGGTGCGGTAGTTGAACACGTTGGGGATGACCAGGCCCTCGCAGGCGAGCAGGCGGGCCTTTCCGAGGCTGATCGGGTCGCCTTCCAAGGTGGCGACGCGTCCGGTGTCTTCCCCAGCCAGGGTCTCGATGTCGACTGACAGGTGCAGCATGGCGGTGTGCCCGTGCCGCTTGGCCGCGTTCGGGTCGGCCCCGTGGGCCGCGACCATCTGGTGGAACGCCTCAGCCCGCCGGTTCGCCGCCGGCGGCAGCGACCCGTCCTGATCGACCTCGTCCTGACGCGGAGGCGGCACGGCCGTCGTCAACAGCTTCGCGAACAGCTTCCCGGTGTCGGCCGACAGCAGCCCGGAGAGAACGAACATGCCGTTCTCGGTCTCCACCAAGTCGAGCCGCTGCAACGACTGCTGCCCCAACCCGTCCAACAGCTCCTCACCCGAGTCGAGGGCAGCCTGGAGCTCGTCGAGCTGGGCGTGCACGTCCTTGACGGTGGCGTGAATGCAGTACTGCGCGATCAGATGCTCCGGGGTGGGGCAGAGGATGTCCGCGTCGAACGGGGACGGCACCGGCTCCTTGCAAGGAGTCCGGGCGTACACCCGCAGGGCCTTGGTCGCATCGAGGCGGCGCACGGCCGCCGCGACCCGGTCAATCCGCGCCGCAGCCGACGTCGCCGTCTCGGCCAGGACGGTGAACTTCCCTGCCGTGCGGGCGATCGCCGCCAGATCAGCCGCGACGCGGAGGTGGAAGTCGAAGGTCGATACCAGCCACTCGCGCAGGGCGGAGAAGCCGTCGCAGTCGCGGTGGATATTCCAGGCTTTCGCGTCGATGACGTCCGACAGCACTCGCGCGTGCACCGAGTTCATCAACGCGGCGGCCTCGTCAAGGTGGGTGTGGATGGCCTGCGCCCGCTCGGTCCGCTCCGTCTTACTGGGCTTCATGCTCGCCTTGGCCATCTGACACCCCCTCGGTCATTGAGGTCTCGTACGAACCTGCTGTTTCCGCCGGTTCGTGCTATACCTCTATTCTCCCAGGTCACAAGGCCCATGTCATCACCCATTAGGGTGGGAAAACACTCACGTTTCCCCGCCCGGAACCACGAGAATCCCTGCCCCGCAAGAGAAACCGGACACCAATCAGGACCGCCGTACCGGCCCGCGCCCAAAGGAACCCTCATGCCCGCCGACCCAACCTCCACAAAGCACTTACCCTTTCGTCGCCGCCCGGTTGAAGCCGCACTCACACGGACCCGGCCCCGAAGATCGAGCCCGACAGATTCCTACCTCGTCGTCGCTGCTCGTGACACCCCGTTGCGCCTATGTCAGTTCCATTCGAGCTTGTCCAGGTACCTACCCAGCAGGTGGTTGAACTCCTCAGGGCGGCACAAGTCCGGCGCGTGTCGCAGAACGAGTCGGCGATGACCAGCGCCGCCGCTCGGCCGGGGAAGTCGAGCGCGATTGACGCGCGGACTGACCGGTCCCGCCCTCTAAGCCTCGCCCCAGCCCGCCATCAGCAGTCCCGCATCGTCCAAGGCCTCGACCAGGTTGTCGATCTCCCACCGCACCACGCTCCTCCTGGTTCGCGTCTCCGGCCCTCCTTCGGCCAGCTGCGCCTCCAAGCTCCTCGCGGCCGACTCCAGGTCCACCGGCGCGGGCGACTGCTCGCCCCTCGCCAGCGCCGCCAGCCTCCGGTACGCGCCCTCCACCGCACCGGCGAAGTCCTCCACCCCCGGCAGCGCCGCCGCCTCGCCCCTTCCCACGCTCGCGTTCACCGCCACCAGCGCCCGCGCCGCCCTCGACAGCGCTTCCTCGGCCCCCATCGCATCGGCCGACAGCGGCCCGGGCCCGGCCACCGGCTCGGCCTTGGCCTGATCGGCCGCCGTCGTCAGCGCCGCCCGCTTGGCGCGGACCCGGTCGATCACCGAGTGCATGAGCATGGCGTCGTAGTCCTCGGGGTGCGCCTGCCGGTCGAACACCAGCCGCGCGTAGTCGCTGTAGGCGTCGACGAGCTCGGCCAAGAGGTCCCCGAGCCGCCGGGTCTGCCAGGTGGGCGCCAGCATGTAGAACCCGATCGACAGCGACGCCCCGATCGCGGTGCACAGCCCCCGGTCCACGCCGGCGCGCATGGGGTCCTCGCCCGACAGGTCGATCTGGAAGACCGTGAAGGCGGCGACCATCGCGGCGAACGCGAGCATCGACACCGGCCGTGTCCAGTAGGCCAGCAGCGCGCACCCGAGCACGAGCAGGCTCAGCCACAACGGCTCGTGCGGCACCACCAGGCCCAGCATTGAGGCGGCGATGACGCCGCCGAGGGTCCCCAGTGCCCTGGTCACGCCCCTGGTGAGGGTCCCCGCGAAGTCGGCCTGAAGCACCAGCCACGACGTCAGCGGGATCCAGTAGCCGTGGTCGCTGGGCCAGGCGAGTCCGAGGGTCATCGCCAGCGCGACGACGCCGGCGCGCCGCATCGCGTGCTGGAAGGTCGGGTCGGCCCAGCGCACCCGGGAGCGCAGCTGCTCGGCCGCCTCGCGCGCCTGCCCGGTCGCGTACATGAGCGCGGGGTCGGCGATGACGTCGTCCGATCCGGTGGCGATCAGGCTCGCGTAGCCCTCGGTGTCGTGGAGGGTCCGCAGCAGGCCGCTGATCTCGGTGGGGATCGTCCCGGTGGACGTGGCGACGGGGTGCTGCGCGAGGCCGTCGAGGAGCTCGTCCCAGTCGAGGGCGGCGGGCCGCCTGCTGGTGATCTCGCCTGCGAAGTGCCGCAGCAGCCGCGCCGACAGGTGCAGCGCCTCGGAGTGGAAGGCGACGGTGTCGGCCTCGCGGGCGTCGGCGCGGGACCTCGCTGAGGCGACGCGTCCGATCGCGGCGGACAGGGCGTAGATCTGGTTCCGCGCGTCCTTGACGGCGGCGGGGAGCGCGCGGCGCCGGTCGAGCTCGCGGGCGGCCTCGGCGAGCGCTTCGGTGCGGAAGGGGACGTTGGGGTCGGCGGCGAGCGCGTCGGCTTCGTCGGCGAGCGCCCGCCAGGCTTCGGCGAGAATCTTGCGGTCCTCGGCCCACCGGTACCGCGGCGGCAGGAGCGCCCCGAGCCCTTGCACGGCGGCGGCGGCGAACACCGCGACGGCGGCGGTCCCCGCGCTGGTGCCCTCGGTGAGGTGGTCGGAGAGGAAGAACAGCACACCGGCGACGGTGAGGGTCACGCCGGCGCCCGGGGAGATCGAGCCGACGAACGTCAGCCCGAACGCGTACACCGCGGCCGCGGCGACGAGCGGGACGGGATGGTCGGTGGCGCCGAGGAGGACCCCGCCGGCGCCGACCAGGCCGATGAGCAGGGGCACGGTCGGCTCGGTGCGGACGCCGGGGTTGACGAGTCCGACGCCGCCGAGCCAGGCGCCGAGGATCGCCGCTTCTCCCCATCCGGGCATGTCGAGGACCTGGGCGACGACCATGACCACGGCGACCCCGGAGGCCGCGCGGACCGCCAGCACGGGAGCGGCCTCGCCGGGGGCCCAGGAGCGCAGGTCGCGTCCGACGCGCCTGACCGACTCCGCTACTCCCGGGTTGACCACGCCCCCAGGCTAGCCTCGCCTCCCGGTGTGACGGGTGCGACCGGTTAGGCTTGACCTCATGCAACAACCGGTGCTGGTGGTCGACTTCGGGGCCCAATACGCGCAGCTCATCGCCCGCAGGGTCCGCGAGGCCCAGGTCTATTCGGAGATCGTCCCATCCGACATGCCCGCGAGCGAGATGCTCGCGAAGAATCCGGCCGCCATCATCCTGTCCGGCGGCCCCTCGAGCGTGTACGCCGAGGGCGCTCCGCACGTCGACGAGGCCGTCTACTCCTCGGGCGTGCCGATCCTGGGGATCTGCTACGGCTTCCAGGCGATGGCCCAGTCCTTGGGCGGCACCGTCACGAAGACGGGAACCTCCGAGTACGGCGGCACTGAGCTCAGTGTCACCTGTGAGTCCAAACTCCTCGCCGGGCTGCCGGAGCGGCAGTCGGTGTGGATGAGCCACGGGGACTCGGTCACGGCCGCCCCCGACGGTTTCGACGTGGTCGCCTCGACCGCGGGCGCGCCGGTCGCCGCGTTCGAGAACCTCGAGAAGCGCCTCGCGGGCGTCCAGTACCACCCCGAGGTCGCGCACACCCCGCACGGGCAGGCCGTCATCCGCCACTTCCTGCACGACGTGGCCGGCCTCGAGCCGTCGTGGACGAACGCGCAGATCATCGACGAGCAGGCGGCGGCGATCCGCGAGCAGGTCGGCGACAAGCAGGTCCTGTGCGCCCTCTCGGGCGGCGTCGACTCCTCGGTGGCGGCCGCGCTGGTCCACCGAGCCATCGGCGACCAGCTCACCTGTGTCTTCGTCGATCACGGGCTGCTGCGTGCCGGCGAAGCCGAGCAGGTCGAGAAGGACTACGCGCAGCTGACGGGCATCGACGTGCGCACCGTGGACGTCTCGGAGCAGTTCTTGACCGCGCTCAAGGGCGTGGCGGACCCCGAGGAGAAGCGCAAGATCATCGGCCGGGAGTTCATCCGCACCTTCGAGGCCGCCGCGCGCGGCATCGCCGCCGAGAAGGACATCGAGTTCCTGGTCCAGGGCACGCTCTATCCGGACGTGGTCGAGTCCGGCGGCGGCACCGGCACCGCGAACATCAAGAGCCACCACAATGTCGGCGGGCTCCCCGACGACCTCCAGTTCGACCTGATCGAGCCGCTGCGCACGTTGTTCAAGGACGAGGTCCGCGCCATCGGCATCGAGCTGGGCCTGCCGGAGGCGATGGTGTGGCGCCACCCGTTCCCGGGCCCCGGTCTGGGCATCCGCATCGTCGGCGAGGTGACGCGCGAGCGCCTCGACCTGCTGCGCGCGGCCGACGCGATCGCCCGCGCCGAGCTCACCGCCGCCGGATTGGACCGGTCGGTGTGGCAGTTCCCGGTCGTGCTGCTGGCCGACGTCCGCTCCGTGGGCGTCCAGGGCGACGGCCGCACCTACGGTCACCCGGTGGTGCTGCGCCCGGTCACCTCGGAGGACGCCATGACCGCGGACTGGTCGCGCCTGCCGTACGAGCTGCTCGCGAAGATCTCCACGCGCATCACGAACGAGGTGCCCGAGATCAACCGCGTCGTCCTCGACGTCACGAGCAAGCCGCCGGGCACGATCGAGTGGGAATAGGCCGTCCGGAGCGCGGCTTCGCGAGCTTCACCGCGTGCGATGGTCAAGGTCGTACAGTTGAGGGATGCAATTCCGGATAGCTGCGTACGGGGAGGTACGTGACGAGAGAGGTCGGCTCCTTCTGACCCGCCGCCACCGCGCGGGGCGCGACGCGGGCCCTTGGCATCTCCCAGGGGGCGTCATCGACCACGGGGAACCTCCGAAGCACGCGGCACAGCGCCTGGTGAACGAGTACACCGGCCACGACGTCGCCGTCGGCGAGCCGCTCGAGGCCGTGGCGGTCGCCAGACGCGGCACCCACACCAACGCCATCATCTACCGGGCGACCGTGACCGGCGGCCCTGATGCCGCCTCCCAGAGCGAGTCGGTCGAATGGGTTGACCCGGCCCGTGCCGCGGCCGAGCCGCATTCGCCGTTCGTCTCGGCCTGCCTCGGCCTGGCCGACGACCGGCTCGCCGGTCGCGTCGACAAGACGCCGACCCAGATGCGGCCGACGCCGCCCACCAAGGCCAAGAAGGGCCGGCGCCGCCGCGGGCAGCGCTTCGGCGCCTACGGCGTCGTCGCCGACTCGGCCGGCCGCATCCTGCTGGCCCGCATCGCCGACGGCTACCCGGGCGCGGGCACCTGGCATCTGCCCGGCGGCGGGGTCGACTTCGGGGAGTCGCCGCGCGCGGCGGTCTTCCGGGAGATCTACGAGGAGACCGGGCAGGACGCCCGCGTCGGCGCCCTGCTCAACGTCACCTCGTTCCGCCACCGCCGCGCGATCGGACCCGAGGGCTATCCGCTCGACTGGCACGGCGTGCGCGCGATCTACTCCGCCACGGTGCCCGATCCCTCGGCCGCACAGGTCATCGAGGCCGCGGGCGGTTCGACGTCGGAGTCGCGCTGGTTCGACGCCGACGCGCTCGCCGGCCTGCCGCTGTCGGCGGCGGTCGAGGACGCGCTGCAGGTCGTGGACCTGCACAAGCTCGCGGTGCCGCCTAGGGCCTCTCCTGTGCATCAGAACGGCCGCTAGCCGGTCCATTCGTCCGTTCGCTGCGTTGTCACAGCGCCCCGCTGCCGGTGTTGTATCGGGGCGCCCTTCCGCCTTGCGAGCGAGCGAACGACCTCGGCTATCGACTCGTCCTGACGCACAGGAGAGGCCCTAGCGCCAGCGGGCGATGATCGTCTCGCCGGCCTTGACCGGTTCGCCGGGCGAGCAGATCGCGTCGGCGGCGCCGGCCGGCAGGTAGACGTCGGTGCGCGAGCCGAACCGGATGAGCCCGAAGCGCTCGCCTTTGGCGAGGGCCGCGCCGACCTTGGTGCGGTTGACGAGCCTGCGCAGGACGGCTCCGGTGCGCTGGGCGACGACGACGCGTCCGCGCGGCGTGGCCAGCACCGTGTAGCAGGCGGCGTTGTGCTCGGCCTCGGGCGCCGAGACCT
This sequence comes from Glycomyces tarimensis, assembly GCF_054776215.1. Lineage (NCBI taxonomy): Bacteria > Bacillati > Actinomycetota > Actinomycetes > Glycomycetales > Glycomycetaceae > Glycomyces > Glycomyces tarimensis. The sequence continues at coordinate 136,205 of NZ_BAAHCB010000002.1, read as the reverse complement.
TCGAGTAGCCGCCCCGCTCGAGGAACACGTCGACGACTTCGCCGGAGACGGGGGAGCGGTTGATGTGCACGTCCAGCAGTGACAGGTAGGCCGAGATGCGCAGCCAGTCGGCGCCGGCGGTGCCGGTGGCGGCGCCGAAGCGCTCGTCGGTGACGTTCTCGATGCCGATGATCTTGCCGTCGGAGGCGGCCAGGACGGCTTCCGGTTCGTCGTCTTCGCCGCGCAGGTCCGCCTCGCGCTGCGGGTCGCGGAAGAACGCCGCGGCGGGGAGCGCGGCCGCGGCGGGCAGCAGCCATGCCTTCGAGGCGGGCCGGATCCGCTTGGCCGCCCAGGCGGCGCCGAGCAGCATGCCGCCGATGATCATGCCGTTGGAGTCGACGTGCAGGCCGGGGGTGAGCGGCACCGAGGAGGCCCGCCACGCCGGGGCGAGGTCTTCGGCGGGGGCGAGGGCGCGCGGCTCGGCCTCGTTGCCGCCGGCCGATCCGATGCGGAGCTTGTGGATGCGCAGCGGCGGCAGCGAGCGCAGGATGAGGTCGGTGCCGATGCCGTACTCGGCGACGAGTTCGGCGATCTCCTCGCGGGCCGGCGCGGTCAGCGTCGCGGCGAAGGAGAGCACACCGCCGGGGAGGACCTTGGCGCGGAGGGTTTCGATGTCGGCGATGAACGCCTCGGCTTCGACGGTGACGGGCGAGGCGAGCATGACCTGTTCGGCCGCTTCGGCCTCGGCCAGGTCGGCGACGACGGTGACGATGCCCGCCGTCCACGAGCCTTCGGCGTCGAGCGCCGCCCGCAGGTCCTCAATAGAAGCTCGATCGGCGACGACGGTGAGGCGGTCGCTGGGCATGAGCGCCTCGAGTGCCGCCGTCAGCACCGGGTTTCCCCAGGCGGCGCCCACGACGAGGCCGCTCTTGGGGCCGCGCCGGCGGCTGAATTCGTCGGTGATGCCGCGAGCCGCGGCTTTCGAGATCGGCATAACCCAGACTATAGAGCGCTCCGGCTGCGGATCGGCCCCGCCCGCAGCCGTGACGTCAGTGGCGAATGACTGGCTATGGACCGGTTTGTCATCGTACTTTCGGCGATTCCTAAGAATCATTCGGATGAGCGGCCGCGCCGGGCCGCCGGGGCCCCTCGTTTCCCCTCGTACAAGCGGATCCCAACCTCACCGCTCCAGGAGGACTGAAGAACGATGACACGACACTCCAGATTCGCCCCACTCGCCGCGCTCGGCGCCGCGGCCTTGGCCGCCTTGGCCGTGCCGGGCGCCGCCGCCGCTCAGGAGAGCGAGAGCGAGCCGGTCAGCGGCGACATCGTCGTCGAGGAGGGCCTCGAACTGCGGGGCGAGCTCGACGGCGAGCCGTGGAACGTGTGGGCGAACGTGCTCGGCCTCAAGCCGCACGGTGGCGAGGAGGTCCTTCAGGTCTACTGCATCGACATCCACACGCCGCTCGACCAGGAGAGCCCGTACACCGAGGGCGACTGGGACGAGTCGGGCGTGGCCAACCTCGAGAAGGTCCGCTGGGTCCTGTTCAACGGCCACCCCAACGTCACCGCCGAGGCGCTCATCGAGTCCTCCGGCGCCCAGGCGGCCGAGGGCTGGGACGAGGCCGCGATCGGCCGGGTCGCCTACGCGGGCACCCAGGCCGCGGTGTGGCACTTCACCGACGGCTTCACACTGGACACCGACGACGCCGTGATCGGCGGCAGCGGCGAAGAGAGCGAGGGCGTCGCCGCGGTCTATGAGTACCTGACCGCCAACGCGGGGCGCCTGCCCGATCCCTCGGAGTTCTACATCGAGCTCGACGGCGTCGAAGAAGCCTCCTATGAGGATGGCAGGTTCGGTCCGTACACGGTCCGCTCCAACGCAGGGCCGGTCGAGCTGACCGCCGACGGCGGCAGGCTCGTGGACGCCGGCGGCGACGAGATCGCGAGCCTCGAGGACGGCGAGGAGTTCCACATCGTCCTCGACGAGGACTCCGAGGGCATCACCATCGGCGGGCACGCCACCTACGATCTGCCGGTCGGCCGGGTCTTCATGGCCACCACCGAAGCGTCGCTCTCGGGCGACGCGGCCAACCCGGTCAAGTCCGGCGAGTCTCAGAAGCTCATCCTGGCCCAGCCCAGGGAGTCCGAGGTCCCCGCCGAGTGGGCCTTCGCCCTCGAACTGCCCCCGACCGACCGGCCCACCGAGGAGGCGGCCGCGCAGCCGAAGCTCCCGGCTACCGGCTCGAGCCTGAGCCTCGCCTTCGCCGGCGGGCTCGCGCTCCTGATCGGCGGGCTCACCGTCCTGGCCTTGACGCGGCGGAGGGCCGCCGCCGAATAGGCCCGATCTAACGCGGGGCGAGCGCCCCGCTGCCGCCGGGGCGTCCGAATCTTGTCGATCCAGTTCGGGGCCGGGCACGCCCCGGCGGCTCACACACCTGAATCCGACGCATGGTGCGGCCGGGGCCGAAGCGATCGCTTCGGCCCCGGCATGTTCCGTCCCACGAACGTCCATCCGCCACAGTCCAGCCGGTGCAAAACGTGTCGTTGCCGAATCGTTATAGTGTCGCCGCTCTCCCTTGCCCGCCGCAATCCCTTGCCGCGCAGGTGAAATACCTGGTAGTGGCCGATCAATGACTGGACCGGGTCTGGTGCAACCGTCCGGCGCTCACTAACGTGTCGTAGGCAGAATCAACGCGTCAATCCCTCGGAAAACAAAAGGGACTTCAACAAATGATGAGAAAAGCCCTGAAAGGGTCGCTGGCCGCTGCCGCGGGAATCGCGCTCGGCCTCGGAACCGCGAGCATGGCGCTCGCTCAAGACGGAGAGGGCGAGGAGCCGATCCCCGTCGCCTCCGGAACGGTGTCCTCCGAAAACGGGGTCGGCCTCTACGGCTCCATCGGCGAGGCCGAGAAGAACGTCGAGGCGAGCATGCTGAGCATCGAGCTCGGCGAGGGCGACGCCCGCACCGTCTACTGCATCCAGATCCAGGTCGGACTGTTGAAGAACAGCGTCCACGAAGAGCGCGCCTGGGAAGAGGTCCCGGTCGAGGACCTCCCGCTCGTGCTCGGCGTGCTGCTCAACGGCTACAACGGCGGCAACGCCACCGAGCTCATCGAGGCCGCCGGCGTCACCGACGCCGACCTCGGGGACTTCTCCGCCGACCAGGTCGCCTACGCCGGCACCCAGGCCGCCGTCTGGTCGCTGACCGACGGCTGGACCATCAACGCCGAAGACCCGACCCAGGGCGGCGACGGCGTCGATGCCGCCGTGACCGGCGTCCAGACCTACCTGCTCGAGAACTCCGAGCCGGCCGAAGAGCCCGAGATGGACCCGTACTTCGAGGTCGACGACTCCGAAGCGGCCGTCGACGGGACCACCGTCGGCCCGTTCACCGTCTCCACCAACCTCGGCACCGTCACGTTCCAGCAGCCCGAGGGCGCGACGATCGTCGACGAGAACGGTGAAGCCGTCACCGAGTTCAGCGACGGCCAGTCCGTCTGGGTCGAGTTCGACGAGGCCCAGAGCAGCACGGTGAACATCACCACCGAGTCGGTCATCTGGACCACCCCGGTCGGGCGCGTCTTCGTCCCGGTCGACGCGAGCTCGGAGACCCTCACGGGCCAGAACCTCATTCTCGGCCAGTCGCACGAAGAGGAGATCGCCGCCGAGGTCGAGTTCGAGCTCGTCATCGAGGACGTCCCCTCCGAGTCGCCTTCGGCGCAGCCCCAGCTGCCCGTGACCGGCACCAGCCTGACCACGGTCGCCGGCATCGGCGGCGCCGTGCTCGTCGCCGGTGTGGCCGCCATCGTGCTCATGCGCCGCCGCGCCGCCACCGCCGGTGGCGACTGGGGCGACGACAAGTAGCCCGATCATCTGAGACGGTTCCCACACGCCCGCTGGTGCCGCCGGCGGGCGTGTGGCATACTTGGCCACGTGCATCAGATCGCGCGATTTTACTTTTACTACGGCACGGATCGTCCGAGCCGTAGGTCGTCGCGCTGACCACAGACCTACAGCCCCGGGCGAAACGCCCGGGGTTTTCGCACACCCAGGGCGCCGACCCGGACATTCGATCCGAAACGCTTAAGGAGCAGCCCTGATGACCGCCACCACCGCCGACCAGACCGGAACCGAAGAACTCGACGAGTTGCGCACCAAGATCGACGCGCTCGACTCCGAGATCGTCCGCCTCTGGCAGGAGCGAGCCGGCCTGTCCAAACGCATCGGCGAGATCCGCATGGCCAACGGCGGCACTCGCCTGGTCCTCGACCGCGAGCGCGCCATCCTCGAGAAGTACCGCTCCGCGCTCGGCGAGGACGGCACGCAGATCGCGATGCTCATCCTCCGAGCCGGCCGGGGGCCGCTCTAAGACCCCGCCGACCCGTGCCGCGCCGGAGGAGTGTCGTACCCGGCGCGGCATAATGGTCCTCCTATGAGTGACGACGCTGCCAACGCCCTGCTGACCGGCCTCAACGAACCGCAACGACAAGCCGTCGAGCACGCCGGCTCCCCCCTGCTCATCGTCGCGGGGGCGGGCTCGGGCAAGACCCGCGTCCTCACCCAGCGCATCGCCCACCTCCTCGCCGAGCGCGGCGTCCACCCCGGTGAGATCCTCGCGATCACCTTCACGAACAAGGCCGCCGCCGAAATGCGCGAACGCGTCGACGCGATCGTCGGCCCCCGCTCGCGGGCCATGTGGGTCTCCACCTTCCACTCCGCGTGCCTGCGCATCCTGCGCCGCGAGGCCCACCGCCTCGGCTGGAAGTCCAGCTTCACGATCTACGACACCGACGACGCCCGCCGTCTGCTCACCCAGATCGTCAAGGAGCTCGGCCTCGACTCCAAGAAGCACTCGCCGCGCTGGTTCGCCGCCGAGATCTCCAAGCTCAAGAACGAGCTCATCGGCCCCGAGCAGGCCGCCGCCGAGGCCGACGACGCCCGCGCCAGGCTCATCGCCGACGTCTACGCCCAGTACGACGAGCGCCTGCGCCTCGCCCAGGCCGTCGACTTCGACGACATCATCGGCACCACCGTGCATCTGCTGCGGGCCTTCCCCGAGGTCGCCGAGACGTACAGGAGGCGGTTCCGCCACGTCCTGGTCGACGAGTACCAGGACACCAACCACGCCCAGTACGTGCTGGTGCGCGAACTGGTCGGCACCGGAGAGGACGCCGCCGAGCTGTGCGTCGTCGGCGACGCCGACCAGTCCATCTACGCCTTCCGCGGCGCCACCATCCGCAACATCATCGAGTTCGAGCGCGACTACCCGGACGCGAAGACGATCCTCCTGGAGCAGAACTACCGCTCCACGCAGACGATCCTGGACGCGGCCAACGGCGTCATCCAGCACAACAGCGAGCGCGGCCGCGAGAAGCGCCTGTGGAGCGACGAGGGCGCCGGCTCGGCGATCCTCGGCCACACCGGCGACAACGAGCACGACGAGGCCGCCTGGGTCGCGAACCGCATCGACGAGCTCGTCGACGCCAAGGAGACCAGCTTCGGCGACGTGGCGATCTTCTACCGCACCAACGCCCAGTCCCGGGCGTTCGAAGAAGTGTTCGTCCGCCGCGGCATCCCCTACAAGGTCGTCGGCGGCGTCCGCTTCTACGAGCGCAAAGAGGTCCGCGACATGCTCGCCTACCTCAAGCTCACCGTGAACCCCGACGACACCGTCTCGGCGCAGCGGGTCGTCAACGTCCCCAAGCGGGGCGTCGGCGACCGCGCCGTCGCCGAGATCGAGGCGCTCGCCGCGCGCGAGCGGATCTCGTTCCCCGCCGCGCTGCACCGCGCCGACGAGGCGATCGGCGTCTCGGCTCGCGCCCGCGGCGGCATCAAGCGGTTCTGCGAGATCATCGACGAGGCCACCGAGCTGGCCCGCACCGCCCCGCCCGAGGAGGTGCTCGACAAGCTCATCGCCGACACCGGCTACCTCGAAGGGCTCGAGCAGAGCAACGACCCCAGGGACGAGGGGCGCGTGGAGAACCTCCAGGAACTCGTGGCCGTCGCCCACGAGTTCACCGAGCAGACCGTCCGCGGCGCGGCCGACCCGGTCGACGACGAGCCGGACATGGACGCCGACGTCGCGTCCTTCCTGGAGCACGTCGCGCTCGTCTCCGACGCCGACTCGATCCCAGACCCGGAGGCCGAGGACGGCGGCGTGGTCACGCTCATGACGCTCCACACCGCCAAGGGCCTCGAATTCGACACGGTGTTCCTCACCGGCATGGACGACGGCATGTTCCCGCACGAGCGGTCCATGTCGAAGCCCGGCGAGCTCGAGGAGGAGCGCCGGCTCGCCTACGTCGGCCTCACCCGCGCCCGCAAGCACCTGCACGTCACCCGCGCCGGGACACGGAACGTGTTCGGGCAGCCGGAGTTCTACGCGGCCAGCCGGTTCCTCTCGGAGATTCCCTCGGGCCTCATCGAATGGACGGAGTCGGCACCGCCGCCGCGCCCGGTCAGGAGCAAGTCGCCGTCGTTCGGGCAGCCGATCGCGATGCGCAGCGCCGCCGACGTGCCGTCGGTGGAAGTGGGGGACCGGGTCACGCACGACAAGTGGGGACTCGGCCGCGTCGTCGAGCTCAAGGGCGCCGGGCCGCGCGCGCAGGCGCGCATCGACTTCGGCGACGGCGAGCCCAAATGGGTGATCCTGCGCCTCGCGCCGCTGAACAAGCTTTAACGCAGTTCGAGACCGGCCGATTCGAGGTAGCCGATCGGTTCCACCGGCTGTCCGTCCACATGCACCTCGAAGTGCAGGTGGGGGCCGAGGGAGAAGCCGGTGTTGCCCGCGTCCGCGATGTGGGTCCCGGCGTCCACCCACTGTCCCTCGGCGACGTAGACCTCGGAGTTGTGCGCGTAGAGCGTCTCGACGCCGTCGCCGTGGTCGATGATCACGAGGTTGCCGAAGCCCGACTCCCAGCCGGCGTGCGCGACGGTGCCCGGGGAGACGGCGTAGACCGGGGTGCCGGTGGCCGCGGCGAAGTCGATGCCGTTGTGGTTGCGGCCCCAGCGCGGCCCGAACAGCGACGTGATGTTCACCTCGTCGAGCATCGGCGTCCACTCGATCTCCGCCGGCTGCACGATCACCGGCGAGTCGCGCTCCGGTTCCACTTCGTCCGGTACGGCCGCCGCTGCCGCCGGCGCTTCGGCCTCGGCCCCGTGCGAACCGGCCTCGGGCTCGGCGCCCTGCGCCTCACCGGCGGTGGCCTCGGCCTGCGAGGTCTCCTCGGCGAGCGCCGCGATGTCGGCGACGGCCTCCGAGGCGGCCGGGTCGGGCTCTCCAGAGGGGAGCCCCGCGGTGGCGGCCATGGCGACGACCGACGAGGCGGCGACGGCGGTGCCGACGACGGCGGTGTATCGCCGCTGCGTCCCGTCGATCAGCTGCGAGAGCTCGGCGGCCCACGAGGCACGGTGCTGGCCTCGCACGCGGTGTGGCCGGGCGGCATGGCGACGGATGGTCATCTCCTCTGCCGGTCCGGGATCGGACATCGCTCCTCCGGGTCCGTGGCTGCGCTCATCGCCGAGGAACGCCATGGGGCGCTTGCTCGAACGTGAGCATGGCAACGGACTCACCGTAGCGCCGCGGGGACGGAGCGGGCGAGATTCGTCACCGCTCGGCGTGTCGGAGGGCCTCCTGCGACTCGGTGAAGATCCGCACGACCTCGGCACGGATCTCGGCGCGCTCGCTGAGCCGCGAGCCCCACGGGATCCGGAGGGCCTCCTCGGCGCCGTCGACGGTCACGACGTAGTCGCCGCCCTCGCCGTCGACACCGGTCATGCGCGCCGCCGTCGCCGCCGGACGGCCGCCGAGGCCGCGGCACATGACGAGCGTCTCGGCGGCGTGGTCAGAGTTCATGTGCCTGCAGACCGCGGCGACGACCTCGGCGCCGAACGGGTTCTCGCCCTCGCTCAGCTGCGACGCCAGCGCCCGCAGCACCGCTCCGTTGTGGTCGTAGGCGGCCAGGACCTCGTCGATGAGGCGATCGCGCTCGTCCTCGTCGAGGTCGGCGTCGTCGAGGCGGGCCCGGTAGGCGTCCTTGAACGCCTTGGGATCCGCGATGTCGTCGAAGTCGTAGAAGGCGGCCCCGCGCTCGCCGAAGCCGAACCGGCCCCGCGCGGCCCGCCCGAACGCCTGGCCGCCGGACAGGTCCCCGAGGTAGCGGGTGTAGGCGTGCGCGATGTAGCCGCCGGCCCAGGCGTTCGCGGCCGATTCGATCCGCTCGACGTAGCGCCGGGTGGCCCGCAGGGGCGCGGTCCGCGAACGCCAGTCGGGTCCGATGAGGAATTCGAGGTCGCCGGCGAGGGCGTCCAGGCGCGCGAGCTCGTCGAACACGAACGCCCCGCCCACCGGGTGGCCTCTCCAGCGCTCGGCCGCCGACTCGATCGCCTCGTAGACGAAGAACTGCTGGGCGTGCCAGCGCGCGTAGTCGCCGAGCGTCAACGTCCCGTCGAAGAGCCTGTCGAACACGCCCCTCGCGTGCTCGGCGCCGTCGGCGGGGTCGAGGGACTGGTGCCGCGACCAGCTCGCCTCCCGGATGCGGGCGGAGAACGGCGGCCCCGAGACCTCGCTCGCCTTGGGCGCGTTCGCGGGCATGGCAGGCTCCCCGTGGTCGGATCGGCGACGGCAGTATCGGTAAGGCAAGCCTAACCTAGTGGACGGAAATAGGCTACGGCTCGCATTCCTCGGACCCTTCGGCGAAGCCGATGTGGCGATCGGGGACAATGGTGCCAGCCGCACTCAGTCGTTCGGCTGAAACCAGAAAAGGCCCGGGAATCGTGTCCGCAGGACTTCCCATGTAAGACAGACCTGTGGCACCATGGGCTGGACTGGTCCCCTTGAACGTACGTCATTGCAACTCACGGGAGGCCTCGTGAAACCGGTCAGACTGCTCAAGAAACTCGCCTCCGTCACGGCGGCAGGTCTCCTCGTGCTCGGAATCTTCGCCGGTACAGCAGAGATGTCGGCCTCGAACTCGACCGATCTCGCGAACGAGTCGAATTCGTCCGACCTCGGCGCTACCGATCCGGACAACTCGACCGACCTCGGCGACGTCGACACGGACAACTCCACGGACCTCGCCTCCGTCGTGACCGCCTCGGGCGGAAACTCCAGCGACCTTGGCTGAGGCGTCGTCGCAGCCCACGTCTCGTTAGGCGCGTGTGCCAGTGATCAGAGACCGCTATCCTCGTCTCTTCCTGGCCTTGCCATGGGTGTTCACGGGCCTCATCCTCGCCGCGGACGTCGCGGCGCTGGTGTACTTCGGGCCCGTGGACCCCGTTGCGCCCGCGCAGCTCCTGCTCTTCTTGACCGTCTTCGTCATCGCGCAGAACCTGCTCGTCGAACGCTACGTCCGCTCGCACCGGATCTCGTTCAACCTCGCGGACATCCCGCTCGTCCTGGCGCTGTTCTACCTGCCGCCGTTCTGGGTCCTGGGCATCCGCCTCGCGGCCTCGCTCATCTACTACACGGGCCGGTACCTGCGCGTCGGCATCGGCGTCCTCAAGCCGCTGTTCAACATCGGCATGTCGGTCCTGGGCGTCGCCACCGCTGCCGCGTTCGTCCAGTACGTCGGCATCGGCGACGCGCACGACCCGGTGAGCTGGGCCGTCCTGGTCGGAGCGGTCGCCCTGTGCGGAGCCGTCACCACCGCGCTGCTCTCGCTCATGCTGCTGATCATCAGCGGCTGGGACAGCATGATCAAGGCCTGGCTCGCCTTCTCGCTCACCTTCTTCGGCCCGATGCTCGCCGCCTCCATCGGGCTGATCTTCCTCATCCTCCTCGAAGCCACCGTATGGTCGGCCGTTCCGCTCGCGGTCCTGCTGCTCACGATGGTCTTCCTGGCGCGCAGCTACATGAAGCTGCGCCGGCAGCGACACGTCCTTGCAGAACTCAACACCTTCACACAACTCGTCGCCGACTCCGTGCGCTCCAACCGCCTCATCGATGCCATGCTCGGGCGCCTGCGCGAGATCCTCTCCGCGGAGTCCGCGACGGTCTGGGTCCCCGCCGGCGGGCGCTACTCCGAGATCCGGCTGACCGCCGAAGTCGACGACATCGGACTGACCGATCTCGACCCGGTTCCCGAGAGCCTCCAGCGCGAGGTCATCGCCACGAACCACCCGATGCTCGTCAGCGCCAAGTCCGGCAGCCGCGACCAGCGCGCCGAGCTCGAGGGCGCGGGGCTGCGCGGCGCGATCCTCGTGCCCCTGCGCTCGGGCGACGACGTCTACGGCTGCCTGTCGGTCGCCGACCGGATCGGCGGCGAGCTCTCGCACTTCCAGCCGCTCGACCTCGAACTGCTGGAGACCGTCGCCGCGCACGTCAGCGTCGCGGTCGACAACACGCGCCTGATCGACCAGCTCCGCTACGACGCCTACCACGACCCGCTCACCTCACTGGCCAACCGGCGCCGCTCCCTCGCGGCGCTCGAAGAGGCGCTGGCGATCACCGTGCCCGGCGAGGTCGTCGCCGTCCTCATGTTCGATGTGGACGGCATGCACGAGATCAACGACGCGCTCGGCCACGAGGCCGGCGACGCGCTCCTGGTCGAATTCAGCCGGCGGCTCACCGAGCACGCCCCGGACGCCTCGTTCATCGGTCGCATCGACTCCGACGAGTTCATCCTCCAGACGCGGCTGCCCTCCACCGAGGCCGCCGTCGAGACCGCCCGTTGCCTGCGCGAACGGCTCCAGGACCCGTTCGCCTTCGGCGGCGTCGCCGTCGACGTCTCGGCGGCGATCGGCGTGGTCACGCACCCGGACTTCGCCACCGACGCCGACGAGCTGCTCAAGCGGGCCGACACCGCCACCCGGCAGGCCAAGAACGTCGGCGACGGCGTTCAGGCATACCACTCCGGACTCGAATCCGAGAGCATGCGCCGGATCGGCCTGGCCGCCGACCTGCGGCAGGCCCTCGACCGCGACGAGCTCGAAGTCCACTTCCAGCCGAAGGTCGCGCTCGCCAGCGGCGCGCTGGCCGGCGCCGAGGCCCTGGTGCGCTGGTCGCACCCGACATACGGGCCGGTCCCGCCGGAGGAGTTCATCGCGATCGCGGGCAGCACCGGGCAATTGGGCCGCCTCACCGAGCTGGTGCTCGCCGAGGCGCTGCGCCGCTCGGCCGAGTGGGGCGCGGAGGACGGACCGCTGCGCATGGCGGTGAACCTCTCGCCCCGGACGCTGACTGACGCGGACTTCCCCGAACGGGTGGCGCAGCTGCTGGCCGAGCACGCGGTGCCGCCGGAGCGGCTGACGTTCGAGATCACCGAGAGCGACATGGTCGCCGACGGCTCGCGCCTGACGCCGGTGCTCGACCGCCTCCACGAGATGGGGGTGCGGCTGTCCGTCGACGACTTCGGCACCGGCTACTCGTCGCTGGCGTACCTGCGGGGGCTGCCGATCCAGGAGATCAAGATCGACCTGCGGTTCATCCAGGGCATGGCCACCGACGAGGACGACCGGGCGATCGTGAAGGCGGTGCTCGGGCTCGCGCGGCACTTCGAGATCGACGTGGTCGCCGAGGGCATCGAGTCGCACCGGGCGGTCGACCAACTGCGTGAGATGGAGTGCGTGATCGGCCAGGGCTACTACTTCTCCAGGCCGCTCCACCCGGACCGTTTCGCGGCCTGGCTGGGCTCCCAGGAGGGCGGAAAGGACGCCGGTCGCCTGCATGTGGTCTGAGCCGCAACGCTGGCCCCGCTTCGGAAGTCCGGCCGCCATCATGTACTCTTGTCAAGGCCGCGCGAGAGCGTGAGCGCCCCAATAGCTCAGTCGGCAGAGCGTCTCCATGGTAAGGAGAAGGTCAACGGTTCGATTCCGTTTTGGGGCTCGGAACCACTGCTGAAACGCCTCGGTGAAGCTTGCGAACCGAGGATGAAGGCGGTGTTTTGACTGCCTTCTGCAGATTCGTCTGGTGGCAGTGGGCGCACGGCGGTGTAGCTCAGTGGTAGAGCAAACGACTCATAATCGTTGTGTCGCCGGTTCGATCCCGGCCATCGCTACTTTTGTTCAGCGTCGACTACCGAGCTAGGCTAGTCGACGCTTTTGTTTTGTTCGCAGCGGCGGACCGGAAGGGTTCGCCGACACTTAGAGGAAGGCACTCATCGTGGCCAAGGCTACTGACGTTCGCCCCAAGATCACCATGGCGTGCGTGGAGTGCAAGGAGCGCAACTACACCACGAAGAAGAACCGGCGGAACGACCCCGACCGGCTCGAGCTGAAGAAGTACTGCCCGCGCTGCAAGACCTCGCGAGCTCACAAAGAGACCCGCTAGGCCCTTCCAGCCCGGCATGCTCAATGCTTCGTATGTAGGCCGGTCCTTGCCGACGACCGACCCGGTGGCGATCACCGCGGCATCGGTTTCGCGCTTCGCGCGCGCCCTCGGGCTCTCGGACGACGCGACGGTGCCGCCTACCTACTTGATCTCCATCACGCTGCCCGCCGCGGATCCGCTCATCCAGGACCCGGTGTTCGGGCTCGACTGGTCGAAGGTGCTCCACCGCGAGCAGCGCTTCGTGTACCACCGGGAGCTGCGCGCCGGCGCCGAGGTCTCCTGCACGCCCACGGTCGAGTCGATCAAGACCGTCGCGGGCAACGACCTCTTGACCCTGCGCACCGACGTCACCGACGCCGACGGCCTCGCCGCGGAGGTCTGGACCACCCTCTTCGTGGCAGGGGCGAGCGCATGAGCGGCTTCAACGGCTACGCCCCCGGGGACGCGGTGTTCACCGCCGCCTTCCCGGTCTCGCGCGAGCACCTCGCCGCCTACGCCGAGGCCTCCGGCGACCACAACCCCATCCACCTCGACGAGGCCGCCGCCAAGGCCGCCGGACTGCCCGACGTCATCGCCCACGGCATGTTCACCATGGGCCTGGTCTCCCGCGCCGTGCTCGAATGGTGCGAGGGCGCCGGCATCGACGCGAGGCTCGCCGAGTTCTCGGCCCGCTTCGCCAAGCCCGTCGTGGTGCCCGCGGACACCGGCGCGACCGTCGAGATCGAGGCGAAGGTCCGCAAGGTCGAGGCCGGGAGCCTGGAGCTCGCCATCACCGCCTTCAGCGGCGGCGACAAGGTCCTGGCCCCCTCCCGCGCCACGATCACTCGTAGCTGAAGAAGCCCTTGCCGGTCTTGCGGCCCAGCTCGCCCGCCGCGACCAGCCGGCGCAGCAGCGACGGCGGGAAGAACTTCGGGTCCGCGGTGTCCTCGTAGATGTTCTCGGTGGCGTGCGTGAGCACGTCCACTCCCGTGAGGTCGGCCGTCGCCAGCGGCCCCATCGGGTGCCCGAAACCGAGCCTGCAGGCCGTGTCGAGATCCTCGGCCGAGATCACGCCGTCCTCCACCAGCGAGGCCGCCTCGTTCACGAACGCGCAGATCAGCCGCGTCGTCGCGAAACCGGCGACGTCCCGGTTGACGACCACGCAGGTCTTGCCGCAGCTCTCGGCGAAGTCGCGCGCCTTCGCGAGCGCGTCGTCGCTCGTGCGCATGCCCCGCACCAGCTCGCACAGCCGCATCATCGGCACGGGGGAGAAGAAGTGGGTGCCCACGACCCGCTCGGGATGCGAGGCCGACGCCGCGATCTCGGTGATCGGGATCGCCGAGGTGTTCGTCGCCAGGACCGTCTCGCTCGAGCAGACCTCCGAGAGCCGTTCGAACACGTCCCGCTTGATCTCCAGGCGCTCGAACACCGCCTCCACCACGATCTCGGCCTGACCGGCGGCCTCCAGGTCCGTCGTGGACGAGATCCGCTCGCGGGCCGCCCGGGCGTCGGCCTCCTCGATCCTGTCCTTCGCGACGAAGCGGTCGAGGGAGTCGGCGATGCCGGCCCCCGCCCGCTCCAGCGCGCGCGGATCGCTGTCGACCAGCGTGACCTCCCACCGCGCGAGGGCCGCGACCTGCGCGATGCCCGAACCCATGAGTCCTGAACCGATTACCGCCACATGCGCCATGCGGTGAGGCTATATGGTCTGGGGTATGGCGGTCAATCTCACCAGGATCTACACCAAAACCGGCGACGACGGCACGACGGGACTCGCCGACTTCTCCCGGGTCCCCAAGACGCACCCCCGGCTCGCGGCCTACGGCGACGTCGACGAGCTCAACGCGGTGATCGGCACCGCGCTGGCCTTGCACGGCGGCGAGATCGGCGGACCCATGACGGCCGTCCTGGTGGCCGTCCAGAACGACCTGTTCGATGTGGGCGCCGACCTCTCCACCCCGATCGCCGAGGATCCGAAGCACCCGCCGCTGCGCATCGACGAGGACTACGTGAGCCGTCTCGAGGGCTGGATCGACGAGTTCAACGCCGAGTTGGAGCCGCTGCGGTCGTTCATCCTCCGCGGCGGGACCGCGGGTGCGGCCCTGCTCCACCAGGCCTGCACCGTCGCGCGACGCGCCGAGCGGTCGACGTGGACGCTGCTGGCCGAGGAGCCCGAGGCGACGCACCCGGTGCCCGTCACCTACCTCAACCGACTCTCTGATCTGCTGTTCGTGTTGGCGCGCTCGGCGAACCGCGGTCAGGACGTGCTCTGGCAACCCCGCGGGTCACAGGAGTGACCCGATCCCGGTGACGCGCGGTTCGCACTGCGTTGCGAAATTGTTACACCAATTGAGACACTACGGCGCTTGACCTGGCCGGTGTCGGCGGCAAAGATATGAACGGTAACATTTGCCAAGATAGATCGAAATCCCTCGAAATTCAACGACTATGAGAGGCAGCGCAAGCGTGCTTAAGAAAGCCCTCGCCGGCATTGGAGCCGGCGCACTCCTCCTTGGCGCGGCGGCCTGCGGGTCCGGAGACGACGACGGCGGTTCCGCAGACGGACTGGTCGTCGGTTTCGCCCAAGTAGGCGCCGAATCCGCGTGGCGCACCGCCAACTCCGACTCCGTGCAGGCTTCCGCCGAAGCCGACGACCGCATCGCCGAGCTCCAGTTCGTCGACGCGCAGCAGGAGCAGGAGAAGCAGATCGAGGCGATCCGCAACTTCATCACCCAGAAGGTCGACGTCATCGTCCTGGCACCGGTGGTGGAGACCGGATGGACCGATGTGCTCACCGAAGCCGATCAGGCCGGCATCCCCGTGATCCTCGCCGACCGCGGCATCGAAGAGGCCGACGAGGACCTCTATGTGACCCGCATCGGCTCGGACTTCGTCGAGGAGGGCCGCAAGGCCGGCGCTTGGACCGCCGAGACCTTCGCCGACGACGACAACGCCCGCATCCTGGAACTCCAGGGCACCGTCGGGTCCGCTCCGGCGAACGACCGCAAGACCGGTTTCTTCGCGGTCCTCGACGAGGAAGGCCTGCCCTACGAGCTCGTCGACTCCCAGTCGGGCGACTTCACCGCCGAGGGCGGCAAGGCCGTCATGGAGACCTTCATCTCCACGCACGGCCTGGAGGACATCGACCTGCTGTACGCGCACAACGACGAGATGGGCCTCGGCGCGATCCAGGCGATCGAGGAGGCCGGCTTCGCGCCCGGCGAGGACATCCAGATCATCATCGTCGACGGCTCCAAGGCGGGCTTCCAGGCCGGCGTCGACGGCAAGCTCAACTACATCGTCGAGTGCAACCCGGTCTTCGGCGACCAGCTGATGGACCTCGTCGTGCAGGTCGCGAACGATGAAGAGGTCGAGAAGTTCGTCCCGGTCGAAGAGGGCGTCTTCGGCGAGGACGACTTCGCGGCGGAGATCGACAACCGGCAGTTCTAGCCTTCGGGCGAGACGGTCTCCGCAACCGGATCAGGCGAGCGTCCGGGCCCCACCGCCCGGGCGCTCGTCCACCCCCGAATCCCACCACCGAACCGAAGGTCAGAGCCTATGTCCGACGAGCCGATCGTCCAGATGACCGGCATCACGAAGGACTTCACCGGGGTCCGCGCCCTCGACGGCGTCGATTTCACCCTCAGACCCGGCGAGATCCACGCCATCATGGGCGAGAACGGTGCCGGAAAGTCCACGTTGATCAAGGTCCTGACCGGCGTCCACAGCCCCGACGCCGGCCAGATCCTCCTGGGCGGCGAGAGCGTCCGCTTCGCGAGCCCCGGCCACGCCCAGGCCGGCGGCATCTCGACGGTCTACCAGGAGGTCAACCTCACCGACAACCTGTCGGTGGCCGAGAACCTCTTCGCCGGGCGCGAGCCGCGCTTCGGACCGTTCATCAACTTCCGCGCCATGCGCCGCCGCGCGGCCGATCTATTGGCCGACATCGGCGTCGAGCTCAACGTCGCCGCGCCCCTGTCGTCGTATTCGATCGCCATGCAGCAGCTCGTCGCGATCGCCCGCGCCGTCGACATCGACGCGAAGGTCCTCATCCTCGACGAGCCGACCTCCTCGCTCGACCGCGACGAGGTCGCCGTGCTCCTGCGGGTCATGCGCAAACTGGCCGACGGCGGCACCGCGCTGGTGTTCATCTCCCACTTCCTCGACCAGGTCTACGAGATCTGCGACCGGATGACCGTGCTGCGCAACGGGAGACTCGTCGGCGAATGGGCCACCGCCGAACTGCCCGAGAGCGAGCTCATCGGCCACATGCTCGGCCGCGAGGTCGAGGCGTTCAACGCCATCGGGGCCCAGGCGCACCGCCACCGCCCGAGCGACGACACCGCACCGCTGCTCGCGGCGAAGGGACTGGGCCGCAGGGGCTCGGTCGCGCCGTTCGACCTCGACATCCGCGAAGGCGAGGTCGTCGGCCTCGCCGGGCTCCTCGGCTCGGGCCGCACCGAGACCGCCCGGCTCATCGCCGGCGCCGACCGGCACGACTCCGGCGAACTGGTCTTCGCCGGCCGGAGGCTCTCGGGCCACAACCCGCGCACCGCCGCCGCGCGCGGCATCGGCTTCTGCCCGGAGAACCGCAAGACCGAAGGGCTCGTGGGAGACCTGACGGTCGCCGAGAACATGATCCTGGCGATGCAGGCCTCGCGCGGCTGGGCCAGGGCCATCCCGCCGGCCCGCCGCGACAGGCTCGTCGCCGAGTTCATCGAGAAGCTCGACATCCGCCCGGCCAGGGCGGACCTGCCGGTCAAGAACCTCTCCGGCGGCAACCAGCAGAAGGTGCTGCTGGCCCGCTGGATGCTCATCGAGCCGCGACTGCTCATCCTCGACGAGCCGACGCGGGGCATCGACGTCGGCGCGAAGGCCGACATCCAGCGCCTCGTGGCCGAACTGTCGGGCGACGGCATGGCCGTCCTGTTCATCTCCGCCGAGCTCGAGGAGGTCGCACGACTGTCCGACCGGATCGCCGTGCTGCGCGACCGCGAGCTCATCGACGTCCTCCACGAGGAGTCCGACATGACCACCGAACGCATCGTCGCGACGATCGTCCGCAAGGGCGGTGCGGCGTGAACCCGTACTTCAAGCGGTTGATGTGGCCGCTGGTGGTCCTCGTGGCGCTCCTGGTCGTCAACATCGCCGTCACCGGTTTCGACTTCATCGTCCCGAGCGTCCACGACGGACGGCTCGGCGGCGCGTTCGTGAACATCCTGCGGCGCAGCGCCCCGCTGCTGCTGATCGCGCTCGGCATGACACTGGTCATCGCCACCAAGGGCATCGACCTGTCGGTCGGCGCCGTCTACGCCATCGGCGCGGCCATCGCCTGCCAGTACATCCTCGAACGCGACCAGTCCTCGCTCGCCGTGGTCTTCACGGCCGTGGGCCTGGCGCTGCTCGTCGCCGCCGCCATCGGTGCGTGGAACGGCGTGATGGTCGCCCACTTCGGGGTGCAGCCGATCGTCGCGACGCTCATCCTCATGATCGCCGGCCGGGGCATCGCGCAACTGGTCACCGGCGGCCAGATTCCGTCGGTGTCGGACGAGACGCCGTTCGTCGAGCTCGGGCGCGGCGCGATCGCGACGGTCCCGGTGCCCATCTGGATCGGCCTCGCGGTCTTCGCCGCGCTGGTGCTGCTGACGCGGACGACCGCGCTGGGGATGCTCCTCGAATCGACCGGCGGCAATCCGCAGGCCTCCCGCCTGGCGGGCATCCGCTCGAAGGGCATCATCGTCCTGGTCTACCTGGTGTGCGCGTTCTGCGCGGGCCTGGCGGGGCTCATGGGCGCGGCGAACCTCGGCAGCGCCGACGCCAACAACGGCGGGCTGTGGATCGAGCTGGACGCGATCCTCGCGGTCGTCATCGGCGGCACCGCCCTCATCGGCGGCCGGTTCTTCCTGCTGGGCACCACCATCGGCGTCGCGATCATCGGGACGCTGGAGGTCACGATCATCAACGTGGGCCTGTCGAGCCAGTGGCAGTTCACCGCCAAGGCGGTCGTCGTGTTCGTCGTCGCGATCCTCCAGAGCCCGGAGTTCCGAGCCTGGATCCTCAAACCGTTCCGCCAAAAGCGGGTCGAAGTGCCGCCCGCCGAGCCCGCCACCGAGAAAGCCCTCGTCAAATGAGCAGCACCACGCTGACCGAGCGGCCGGGCCGCTCGACGCTCGCAGGCGGTATCAGCCGCTACATTCCCATCGGCGCGACCGTGGCGCTGCTGGTCGCGATGTACGTCGGCGGGGTGGCCAACTATCGCCACTTCGACAATCCGCAGCTGATCGCGGACCTGTTCATCGGCAACGCCGCGCTCCTGATCGTCGCGGTGGGCATGACCTTCGTGATCCTCTCGGGCGGCATCGACCTGTCGGTCGGCTCGGTGATGGCGTTCTCCACGATGGCGTGCGCCTGGCTGACGGTCGAGGCGGGCCTGCCCGCGAGCGTGGCCGTGCCCGCGGTGCTCGCGTTCGGGCTCCTGTCGGGCATGTTCACCGGCGCGGTCATCCACTACTTCGACGTGCAGCCGTTCATCGCGACCCTCGCCGGGCTGTTCCTGTACCGGGGCCTGACGCTCCAGATCTCCGATCGCGACGTGTCCATCAGGGACATCGAGTTCTTCTCGTGGGGCATGGAACGCGTCGAGTTCGGCGACCCGCGCGAGGGGGGCTTCAGCCTGCCGTACATCTCGTTCATCGCCTTCGCGGTGGTGATCGTCGCGTTCATCGTCCTGCACTACACGCGCTTCGGCCGCGGCGTCTACGCCATCGGCGGCTCCGAGCAGTCCTCGATGCTCATGGGCCTGCCGGTGGCGCGCACCAAGATCGGCGTGTACGCCATCAGCGGCTTCTGCGCCGCCCTCGGCGGGGTCGTGGCCGCGTTCTACACCAAGAGCGCCAACCCGCTCGCCGGCGTCGGCCTCGAGCTCGACGCGATCGCCGCGGTGGTCGTCGGCGGGACGCTGCTGACCGGCGGGGCCGGGTTCGTGCTCGGGACCGTCGCCGGCGTCATGGTGATGGGCCTGCTGTCGACGATCATCGCCTTCCAGGGGAACCTGTCCTCGTGGTGGGCCCGCATCGTCGTCGGCATCCTGCTGCTGGCGTTCATCCTGCTCCAGCGGGTCTTGGCGCGTCCGGGGGACAAGCGCAAGGCCTGAAGGGACCCTCACACGATACGGCCGCGGACCCGAACGGGTCCGCGGCCGCCTCGTCACTGCTCCCGCGGGGCGAGCTTCACCCGGCGCAGCAGTTGCGCGTTGAGGGCGACGACGATCGTCGAGGCCGACATGAGCACCGCCCCGATCGCGGGGCCGAGCGTGAATCCGGCCCAGGCGAGGACACCGGCCGCGAGCGGGATCGCCACGACGTTGTAGCCGGCGGCCCAGGCGAGGTTCTCGACCATCTTGCGGTAGCTGGCCTTGGACAGGCGGATCACGCCGGTGACGCCGCGCGGGTCCGAGGAGGCCAGGACCACCCCGGCCGACTCGATCGCCACGTCGGTGCCGGCGCCGATCGCGATGCCGACGTCGGCCCTGGCGAGCGCCGGGGCGTCGTTGACGCCGTCGCCGACCATCGCCACGGTCAGGCCCCGGGACTGCAGGTCGGCCACGGCCCGGTCCTTGTCGGCGGGCAGCACGTCGGCGAAGACCTCGTCACGGCCGGCGGCGAAACCGAGGTCGGCGGCGACGGCCTCGGCGACGGCGCGGGCGTCGCCGGTGATCATCGCGATCGTCTCGATCCCATGAGCACGAAGGTCGGCGATCGCCTGCTTCGCCTCGGGCCTGACCTCGTCCTCGAGGGCGAGCGCCCCGAGGACCTTCGGTTCGGCCTCGGCCTCGATGAGGTACAGGACGGTCGCGCCGCGCCCGGACCACGTGTCGATGTCCGCGTTCAGCTCGCTCGGCACCGCCGCGCCGAGTTCTTCCAGGAGGGCGGGGCCGCCGACGGCGTAGCGGCGCCCGTCCACGGTGGCCTCGACGCCCTTGCCGGTGCGGGAGCGGAAGTGGCTCGCATGCGCGCCGCCACCGCCGTGGGCGTGGTCGTGGTGGCCGACGATCGCGCGGGCCAGCGGGTGCTCGGAATCGGATTCGACGGCGGCGGCCAGGTGCAGGACCTCGCCGGAGTCGACGCCTTCGGCGCCGGCGATCCCCGCCACCGTGTGTTCGCCCTTGGTCAGGGTCCCGGTCTTGTCGAACAGGACGGCGTCGACGGTGCGCATCCGCTCGATCGCGAACCGGTCCTTGACGAGGATGCCTGACTTGGCCGACACCGCCGTTGAGATCGCGATGACCAGCGGGATGGCGAGCCCGAGGGCGTGCGGGCACGCGATGACGAGCACTGTCACGGTCCGCACGACGCCGCCGGTGAGGTCGCCGACGACCGACCAGACCGCGAAGGTGAGCGCCGCCGCGCCGAGCGCCACGTAGAACAGCATGGCGGCGAAGCGGTCGGCCAGCACCTGGGCGCGGCCCTTCGAGGACTGCGCCTGCTCGACGAGCCGCTGGATGCCGGCCAGCGCGGTGTCCTCGCCGACGGCGCCGATCGAGACGCGGATCGAGGAGTCGGTGGCGACCGTCCCCGCGACGACCCGGTCGCCGGGCCCGCGGGGCACCGGCCGGGACTCGCCGGTGATCATGGACTCGTCGAGCTCGGCCTCGCCTT
Organism: Glycomyces tarimensis; assembly: GCF_054776215.1. Taxonomy (NCBI): domain Bacteria; kingdom Bacillati; phylum Actinomycetota; class Actinomycetes; order Glycomycetales; family Glycomycetaceae; genus Glycomyces; species Glycomyces tarimensis. The sequence continues at coordinate 115,319 of NZ_BAAHCB010000002.1, read as the reverse complement.
CGGTGATCTCGCCGTCGGCCGGGACGCGCGCGCCAGAGCGCACGAGCACGAGATCGCCGACGGCGAGCTCGGAGGCCGGGACGGTCTCGACCCGTCCGTCGGGACCGACGCGCTCGGCGTCGTCGGGCAGCATCGCCGCGAGTGCGGCGAGCGCGCCCTGGGCCTGGCCGATCGCCTTCATCTCCTGCCAGTGGCCCAGCAGCATGATGGTGACCAGCGCGGCCAGTTCCCACCAGAAGTCGAGGCCGAACAGGCCGGCGCTGGTCGCGAGGGAGGCGGCGTAGGCAACGGTGATGGCCGTGGCGATGAGCATCATCATGCCCGGGGCGCGGTCGGCCAGCTCGCGGACGGCGCCGGCGAGGAACGGCCATCCGCCGTAGAGGAACACGACCGTGCCGAGGACGGGACCGACCAGCGCGATGCCCGGGAAGTCCAGTGTGTACCCGAACCAGTCCATGATCATCGCACTGGTGACGACGATCGGGATGGTGAGGATCAGGCTGAGCCAGAACTTGCGGCGGAAGGCCTCGGGATCGTGACCGGCGTGCTTGTCGTGGCCGCCATGTCCCCCGTGGCTTTCGTGCTTGCCGTGGGCCGCGTGGCCTTCGTGCCTGCCGTGGACCTTGTGTGTCTCGAGCTCGTCGGTCGCGGTGGAGCCGTGCTCGGCGCCTCCATGGTGATCGGTGTGCGGCGCCTCATGGCCTTCGTGTGCGCCGTGGTCGTGGCGGGGGTGCCTCGTGCCCTCGCTGCTGGCGTCGTGGTCGCTCATCGGGGGTCTCCTTCCGGGTCGACTTCAAGCTAACATACCCCCTAGGGGTATGCAAGGCCGCATGCTCGACGCCACCCATCGGCCCTGAATGCCCAGCTCAAGTGGTCCGCAACCGTGGCGCGCCGATATCGGAATGCAGAGAGCTGCTCCGAGATGTAGTATGTGTACTATCAACGATCGAACTTCTATGATGGAGGTGATCATGGCGGACCCCCAGTCCACGGCAGCACCCGCCATCGCCGTGTCCGGCCTTCGGATGCGCTACGGCGACAACGACGTCCTCGGCGGCGTCGCATTCACCATCGAGACCGGCACGGTCACGGCCCTCCTCGGACCCAACGGCGCCGGCAAGACCACCACGGTCGAAATCCTCGAAGGCTTCCGCGCCCGCAGCGGCGGCGACGTCGCCGTCCTCGGCGCCGACCCCGAACACGCCGACGAGCGCTGGCGCGCCCAGATGGGCATCGTCCTCCAGGAATGGCGCGACAACCACAAGTGGCGCGTCCGCGACCTCCTCGCCCACTTCGCCGACTACTACCGTCCCTACGCCGAGCCGTGGAACGCCGACGAGCTCCTCGAACTCGTCGGACTCACCGAACAGGCCGCCCAGCGCATCTCCACCCTCTCCGGAGGACAGCGGCGCCGCCTCGACGTCGCCGCCGGCATCGTCGGCAAACCCCGACTGCTGTTCCTCGACGAGCCCACCACCGGCTTCGACCCGCACGCCCGCCGCGAGTTCCACGAGCTCATCCACCGGCTCGCCGACATCGAACGCACCACCATCCTGCTCACCACCCACGACCTCGGCGAGGCCGAGAAGCTCGCCGAGCGCATCCTCATCCTCGCCGGCGGCCGCATCATCGCCGACGGATCGCCCGACGCGCTGGCGCGCGCCGCCGCCACCACCGCCGAGGTCACGTGGATGCAGGACGGCCGGCTCCAGGTCCACGCCACCGACGACGCGACCGCCTTCGCCCGCAAGCTCCTCGCCACCGACGAGGGCGCGGTCACCGACCTGGAGATCCACCGCGCCAGCCTCGAACAGGCCTACCTGACACTCGTCGAGCAGTTCGAGGCCGGCGAGGCCGACGCCGCCATCGAGAGCTTTCAGGAGGTCACGAAGTGAACACCACCGCATACGCCTACAAGGTCGGATGGCGGCGCGCCCTCATCGAGACGAGGATCTCGCTGACCACGCCGTCGGACGTGATGGGCTACGCGCTGCCCGTCGGGATCATCGTGACGGTCATGCTGTTCCTGCGCGGCGTCGACATCGAGGGCGCCTCGGTCTCACTCGGAGCGATGAACATGCCGAGCCTCATCGGCATGATGATCGTCTGGAGCGGCGTCCTCGGAGTCCAAGGCATCCTCGTCATGGACCGCACCAACGGCACCCTGCTGCGCGCCAAGTCGATGCCCGGCGGCATGACCGGCTACCTCGTCGGCCACATCGTCTCGCTCGCGATCTTCACGGCCTTCACCGTCACGGTGCTCATGGTCGTCGGCCTCGTCTTCTTCGCCGGCCTCGAATTCGCCTCGCCCGACCGGTGGCTCATGTTCGTCGCCGTGCTCGTGCTGGGCCTGGCCGCGACGATGCCGATGGGCGCGGTCCTCGGCGCGCTCATCGACAACCCGCGCAACATGGGCCTGGTCATGCTGCCGTTCATGGGCCTCATCGCGGTCTCGGGGATCTTCTACCCGATCACCGCACTGCCCGGCTGGCTCCAGGCGGTCGGACAGGTCTTCCCGGTCTACTGGCTCGGCCTCGGGATGCGGCACGCGCTGCTGCCGGATGCCGCCGCGGCGGTGGAGATCGGCGAGAGCTGGCGGACCCTTACGATGTTGATCGTGCTCGCTGCATGGGCGGTCGCGTCGATGGCGATCGCACCGAAGCTGCTGAGCCGCATGGCCCGCCGGGAATCCGGGTCCACGATGGCGGCCCGGCGCAAGCTGGTCGAGCAGAACTGGGGGTAGCGGCCGTGGCCGACGACGTCGTGTACAACCGCATCGCGATGCTGCGCGCCGAACGGGGCATCTCGCGGCGCCAGCTCGCCGATGCCCTCGGCGTCCACTACCAGACCGTCGGCTACCTCGAACGCGGCGAATACTCGCCGAGCCTGCACTTGGCGCTCAAGATCGCCGAGCACTTCGAAGTGCCGGTGGAGGTCGTGTTCTCCACCAAGCCGTTCCCGCGGATAGGAGCTTGATTCCGACGCGGCCCCGCGCCTCGGCACACGCGGCCACAACACCCGGGCCGCGCCGGGCGCGGGGCCGCTGTTCACCTCGGATACACCGCCGATTCGACCTCGCCTGCGAGCCTGTAGGCGAACAGCCGACCCCGACGGTATGGAGACAACCACAGTGAACATCGACAGAAGGCGGCTCATCGCCCTCGGCGCGGGCGGCGCGGTCCTGCTCGGCACCCCCGGGATCTCGTACGCCTCATCCAGGCCCCAGCTGACCCACGGCGTCCAGTCCGGCGACGTCAGCGACAACGGCGCGGTCATCTGGACCCGCGCCGACCGCCACTCCCGCATGGTCGTCGAGGTGTCCACCCGCGACGACTTCAAGCGCGCCCGCACCCTCCGCGGCCCGCGACTGGCCGAGGAGAACGACTTCGCCGGCAAGATCACCGTCCGCGGGCTCGAACCGGGCCGCCGGTTCCACTACCGCGTCCGCGCCGAAGGCGATCGGGAGTCCGAGCCGATCACCGGTTCGTTCACGACCGCCTCCCGGGCGCCGCGGGACGTCCGCTTCCAGTGGTCGGGCGACCTGGCCGGACAGGGCTGGGGCATCAACCCCGACATCGGCGGCTACCGGATCTTCGCGACCATGGCCGAGTCCGAACCGGACTTCTTCCTGTGCTCGGGCGACTTCCACTACGCCGACGGGCCGCTGAGCGAGACCGTCGCGCTGCCGGACGGCTCGACGTGGCGCAACACGCTCACCGACGCGAAGCGCAAGGTCGCCGAGACGCTCCAGGAGTACCGCGGCCAGTACCAGTACAACCTGCTCGACGAGCACCTCCGCGCCTACCTCGCGCACGTCCCGATGGTGAACCAGTGGGACGACCACGAGGTCGTCAACAACTGGTACCCCGGCGAGATCCTCGACCTGCCGCAGTACACCGAGAAGAACGTCGACGTGCTCGCCGCCCGCGCCCGCAAGGCCTTCGGCGAGTACACGCCCAGCCGCGTCGACATCGACGGCGACGGCCGGATCTACCGCAAGCTCTCCTACGGGCCGCTCATGGACCTGTTCGTGCTCGACATGCGCACCTACAAGGACGCCAACGGCGCCAACACGGGCGAGGGCGGCTCGATCCTCGGGTCGAGGCAGCTCTCATGGCTCAAGCGGGAGCTCAAGCAGTCCAAGGCGACCTGGAAGATCATCGCGGCGGACCTGCCGATCGGCCTGGTCGTGCCCGACGGCTCGGCCGCGCAGGAGGGCATCGCGCAGGGCGACGACGGCGCACCGCTGGGCCGCGAGGCCGAGATCGCCGAGCTGCTGTCCTTCGCCAAGCGCAAGGGGGTGCGGAACCTCGTGTTCCTCACCGCCGACGTCCACTACACCGCCGCGCACCACTACAGCCCCGACCGCGCGGCGTTCCAGGACTTCGACCCGTTCTGGGAGTTCGTCTCCGGTCCGCTCAACGCCGGCGGCTTCGGCCCCAACCGCCTCGAGGGCACCTTCGGGCCCGAGGCCGTGTTCGTCTCGGCGCCGCCGGCCGCGAACACCTCTCCGGCGGAGGGCCACCAGTACTTCGGGGAGGTCGTCATTGACGCCGAGACCGAGGTCTGCGAGGTGGCGCTGCGGGACCTCGACGGCAACACGCTCTTCACACAGGCGATCGAGCCGGTCGCCTGACGGC
>NZ_BAAHCB010000002.1:0-110643 GCF_054776215.1 Glycomyces tarimensis | reverse complement strand
GCGTCCTATCGCAGGAGCGGCCAGGTGCCGTCCGCCGCCGGCGGGTCCGCGAACGTCTGGGCGCCCGGGGCGTCGACGTCCACGCCGCACAGCCCCGCGACCAGCAGGCCGCTGAGGGCCGCGCTGAACGCATCGGGATCGGTCTGGCCGTGCCAGTCGTCGACGTTCCAGGTGAACGTGACCTGACGTTCGCCGTCGAGCGAGTGGAACGAGTAGGTCAGGTGGCCCAGGCCCCCGCCGGTGTGGCCGACGACGCGGTCGTCGGCGCTGCAGCCGTACGTGCCGAGCAGGCCGAGGCCGTAGTCGTAGCCGATCTCGGTGTCGGTGAACGCCGTGGCCTCGGCGAGCTGCTCGTCGCTCAGGAGCGTGCCGTCGAGGAAGGCGTCGTAGAAGTCGTTGACGTCCTCCATCGTGGAGATGACCGCCCCGGCGGACCACAGCTGGCTGTTGGAGAGCTTCGTGGAGTCGACGTACGGATCGGCCGGTTCGCCGGTGGTCACGTAGGGCACCGGGTTGGGGCCCCAGACGCCGGAGGTGAATCCGAGCGGGAAATAGGTGTCGTGCAGCCCGGCCGGTGCGAAGACCCGCTCGCGCAGTTCATGGCCGATCCAGTGGCCGGTGACCTCCTGGATGACGAGCCCGACGGCGATGTACCCGGTGTTGGAGTACCGCCAGTCGGTGCCTGGTGCGAACAGCGGCGGGTCCTGGGTGCCGATCGCCACCAGCTCATGGGGCGAGAAGTAGTCCCGGTAGTGCTCGTAGAAGTCGGTCATGTCGCCGCTCTCGTAGAGCGAGGCGTACAGGTACGGGAAGTAGTCGGCCAGTCCGCCGGTGTGCTGCATGAGCTGGCGGAGAGTCGGCTCGTCCTCGTAGGGCAGGAGGTCAGGAAGGTGGTCGGAGACGGTGTCGTCGAGGTCGAGCGCGCCTTCGGCCTGGAGTTGCAGCATGACGACGGTGACCATCGATTTGGTGAGGCTGGCGATGCGGACGCGGTCGTCGGCCTTCGCATCGGCGTGTCCGTCCAAGCGTCGCGGCCCGATCGCCTCGGACCAGGTCTCGTCGCCGGAGCGGACCTCGATGACGACGGAGTGGTCGCCGGCCTTGTAGAAGTCTTCGAGCTTGGCCTCGAGCAGCTCGGTGTCGAGCTCGTCGCCGGCGGGTGGTGCGGCGTGCGCCGCGGCGGGCGCCGCGATGAGGCCGAGGGCCAGAGCCGCGGTGGGGAGTATGCGTTTCCTCATGGAGCCGAGCCTAGGGGCTCAAGGCGGCCGATAGCACCGCAATCTGAGGGAAATTCGGCTAAACCGGAGGGAGGAGGCGAAGCGGCCCGAGTCCTCCGGAGGGAGGAGGAGGGCTCATCTGCCGTCAAAATAGGCCGCCCCAGGCGGGGCGGCCTCAAGCCAGGAGAGGAAACCGGTGACGGCGGAGTCGGTCATCGCCAACTCGACCTCACCGGTCGAACTCTTACAGCGAAGGACGGCGACCTCCGATGGGAAGATCTGCGCCTCCGCTCCAGAGGGCTCTCGCCGCTCGGCTATCTGGAGGTCGGTGCGCGAGAGCGTGTACCGGGGGCCGAGGGCGAGGGAGAACATGCGGTACCAGCGCAGTGATCCGCTTTCGTACACCGCGAAGCCGGGGGCCCAGCCGCGCCCGGCCATGCGGCGCGAGAGCCTCGCGGCCATCGCGACCGCGCCGCGCTTGGAGATGATGGACCGCCGGACGTAGGTCAGCACCAGGAACACCGCGACGGCCGCTGCGAGAGCGGCGGCGATGAGCAGTGCTTCGACCATGGCTCAGGCCGCGGTCGGTTCGGCCGCTTCGGCGGTCTCGGCGAGGATGGTGACCCCGGTGGTGGTGACCGAGAGGAAGCCGCCGTCGACGTCCCAGGCGCGCTCGGCGTCGTCGGTCTTGATGCGGACCTGGCTGTTGCCCTGGAGCTCACCGAGCAGCGGCTGGTGACCGGGCAGGATGCCGAGTTCGCCTTCGGTGGTGCGGGCGTAGACCGCCGTCGCGTCGCCGGACCACACCTTCGACTCGACGGCTACGAGTTCGACGTTCAGTTGCTTGGCCACAACGCTCCTTAAAGCAAACTCCGAGGATGGTTACGGGAAGTCTAGACGGCGGGAGCGCCAACGTCGAATCCCCCACCCGCCCCGGACCGGAAGATCACCCTTGCGGAAGCGACGAGGCCCCCGGCTTTCGCCGAGGGCCTCGAGGTCGTCCGATCCGCTAGACGCGGGCGCGGCGGGCCAGGCGCTCGGGGTCCATGATGATGACGCTCTTGCCGTCCAGGCGCAGCCAACCGCGGCCGGCGAAGTCGGCGAGCGCCTTGTTGACCGTCTCGCGGGAGGCGCCGACGAGCTGCGCGAGCTCCTCCTGCGTCAGGTCGTGCGTGACGCGCAGGACGCCGCCGTCGCGCGTGCCGAAGCGGCTGGCCATGTGCAGCAGCGCCTTGGCGACGCGGCCGGGCACGTCGGTGAAGATCAGGTCGGCCATGGAGTCGTTGGTGCGGCGCAGGCGGCGGGCGATGACGCGGAGCAGCTGCTCGGCGATCTCGGGCCGGTTGGCCAGCCACGGCCGCAGCGCGGTCTTGGACAGCCGGGCCATGCGGGTGTCGGTGAGCGCGGTGGCGGTGGCGGTGCGCGGGCCGGGGTCGAACAGGGCGAGCTCGCCGACCATGTCCGAGGGGCCCATGACCGCGATCAGGTTCTGGCGGCCGTCGGCGGAACGGCGTCCGAGCTTCACCTTGCCGGACATGACGATGTAAAGACTGTCGCCCGGCTCGTTCTCGGTGAAGACGGTCTGGCCCTTGTTGACGTCGACGTACTCCATCTCTTTGATGAGCGACTCGACAGCTTCGGGGTCGACGCCCTTGAACAGGGCGGCCCTGGCCAATACATCTTCCATGTCCGTTCGCACCTTTCTTCAACGCACCGCTAGTGCAAGTACTGAGTCTATGCCTCTTGTCCGCATTGCGGGAGCGAGACCCCCGTAAATCCACATGCGCACCGTCGACGCCGAAATCGACATTCGTATCCCAATGACGAGTTCCGGCGCTTCCGAGTATCACAGCGTGAGCATTGACTCACGCAATGAGCAGGGGTTTTGCTCGTAAGCGGCAGTTGCGATCGGCGACGACCGGTACAGCCTACCGCTAATGTGACGCCACGCCCAACAGTGAGTTGACATCACATGAGTATGCGGCCGTGTCGGCGCGTCCCACCGATCCCGTAATGGGATCGCTCAGGTGCACGATCCGGTGTCGACCGCGCCGGAGGCGGAGCGGCCCTCGGCGAGGACCGGCGCCGTCTCGGCCATGGTGAGCGCGTACCCGGTCTCGGGGTCGTCGACCGCGGCCGCGAAGATCACGCCGAAGACCTCGCCGCTGGTGTTGAGCAGCGGCCCGCCGGAGTTGCCGCCGATGATGTGGGCGTAGAGCTGGTAGACGTCGCGGGTGACGGTGCCCGAGTCGTAGATGTCCGGGCCCGAGACCGTGCGCGCCTCGCGCACGCGCGCGGCGACCGGCGTGTACGGGCCGCCGCCGGGGTAGCCGACGACGATCGCGTCCTCCCCGGAGGAGGCCACCGTGTCGGTGATCGGCAGCACCGGGGCGTCCAGGCCGGGCACCGCCAGGACCGCGAGGTCCTTCTCCGGTTCGAAGACGACCACGTCGGCGTCGAGCAGGTCCCCGTCGGCCTCGACCCGCACCCGCTCGGTGCCGGCGACGACGTGCGCGTTGGTGACGACCAGGCCCTCGGCGTACACGAAGCTGGAGCCCTCGATCTGGCGGTCGCACTGGGGGGCCGAGCCGTGGACCTTGAGCACCGACGGCTCGGCGCCGGTGACGATGCCGGAGGCGGCGAGTTCGGGATCGGGCGGCTCGACCGGCCGCACCTGCGTCGGGTCGAGCCCGGAGAACACGTCCGGGATCTCGGAGGTGTTGAGCGACTCGCGCATCGACTCGTAGACGCCGTTGACGGCGTCGGGCATGTGCTCGTCGATCCCGACGACCAGGCTGGAGTTGCGGACGGCGGCGGCCACGGCCGGCATGGACGAGCTCGCGAGCGGCGCGGCGGCCATCCAGGTGACCAGGAGCACCGCCACGACCGAGACGACGGGACCGGCGAGCTGGTCGAGCCTCTTGGGGCCGCTGCGTCTGAGCCGCTTGCGCAGCTTGAAGCCGAGCGCGGTGGTGACGGCCTGCCCGCCGAGGGCGAGCACGAACACGACGACGAGCGCGGCGATGAGCTTGGCGAGCGGGTCGGCGTAGATGTCGGCGGCGAACGGGGCCAGCTGGACGCCGAGCAGCGCGCCGCCGAGGAAGCCGAGGAAGGTGCCCGCGGAGATGATGAAGCCCTGCCGGTAGCCGTTGATGGCGAACATCAGCGCGAGCAGGACGATGATCACGTCGACCAGCAGGCCGCCGTCGGTCGCCCCCATCGGTCCCTCCTCGCGTCTCGCTCAGCGGGTCAGAACCCTTCGAGCTCCAGCATCCGGCCAGTGTTCCATGGTCGGGCCCAACCGCCCAGGTCGAGCAGCCACGACAGTACTCCGGCGGTGAAGCCCCAGATCAGGGGAACGCCCGCGACGCGAAAGCCCGGTCCGGTGCGGCCCGACGGGTAGCGGACGGTGCCGCGGGACTCCGGATCGGCGAGCCGGTCGACGCTCACCTGGTGCGCGGCGGCGACCTCTCCGCCGTCGACGGGCGTCACCGCGTGCGGCACCGTCCACAGAGCCAGGACGGGGGTGACGGCGAAGCCCGAGACGGGGATCCAGATCGGCGGCAGCTCGGCGCCGACGGCGACGCTGGCCGGGTCGACCGCGCACTCCTCGGCGGCCTCCCGCAGCGCGGTGGCGGTCGCGTCGGCGTCGCCCGGGTCGGCGGCGCCGCCGGGGAAGGCGACCTCGCCGGGATGGTGGCGCAGCCCCGAGGCGCGCTGCTGGAGCAGCACCGACGGGCCCGAGCCGCGATCGCTGAGCAGCACCAGCACCGAGGCGGCGCGGGCGTCGTCGGGGGAGTGGCGCGGCGCCGACGACTTGGCGACGTGCGGCACCTCGGGGCCGCTCGCCTCGTGGGCGGCGGCGTTGAGCGCGTCCCACCACGGGGGCACGGCGGTGGCGACGTCCTGGCGCGACCGCGGCTCGGCGCTCACCGCAGCTCCAGACCGAACGCGGACTCGGCGGACTCGGCGAGGGACTCGGCGGTCACGCCCGGCTCGACGACGAGTTCGGCGACGGTCCCGTCCGGGGCGATGAACGCCACCCCCGGCAGCGCGGGCACGCCGAGCGCGGTCCGGACCTCCTCGTCGGCGTCGAACACCGAGGGGTAGGTCAGCGCGAAATCCTCGGCGAACCAGCGGCCCCGGTCGCGGGTGTCGGCGCTGTCGACGCCGAGCACGTCGACCTGATCGCCGTGCGAGCGCCAGAACGCCTCGACCTCGGGCGCCTCCTCGACGCACGGCCCGCACCAGCTGGCCCACAGGACGATCACCAGCGGACGGCCGCCCTGGACGCCGATCGCGGTCGGCGACTCGTCGCCCAGGCACGGCAGCTCCAGCTCGCCGATCGCCTCGACCGGCGCGGTGCCGGCCTCGCACGCCACCGACCAGCTCGGCTCGGCGCCGGAGGCCGCGGCGGTGGCGCCGTCCTCGCCGGCGGAGCCGCTCGTGCAGCCGGCCAGGACCAGCAGCATCGCCGCCGCCAGGCCGCCGAGCGCGGTCCTCATAGGTCCGCCTCGATGCCGGCGAGCTTCGCGAGCTCCTCGACGTTGTCGCCGCGCAGCAGCTTCACGGCCTCGGCCGGATCGGTCGGGCCCGTCCCGAACGACGGGCACTGCGCGGCGAGCGTGCACGCCCCGCAGGCCGGCTTGCGCGCGTTGCACACGCGCCTGCCGTGGAAGATGATCCGGTGGGCGTACATCGTCCACTCGCGCTTGTCGATGAGCTGCTGCAACTGGAACTCGAGCTTGACCGGGTCCTCGCCTTCGACGAGGCCGAGCCTGCCGTTCACGCGGATCATGTGGGTGTCGACCGGGATGCCGGGGATCCCGAACGCGTTGCCGAGGATCACGTTCGCGGTCTTGCGGCCGATCCCCGGCAGCTTGACGAGGTCCTCCATGCGCTGGGGCAGGCGGCCGTCGTGGTGCTCGACGAGGGCCCCCGCGAGCCCGATGATCGACTTGGTCTTGTTGCGGTAGAAGCCCGTCGGGCGGATGATCGCCTCGATGTCCTCGGGGTTCGCCTCGGCGTAGTCCTCGACCGTGCGGTACTTCGCGAACAGGGCCGGGGTCGTCATGTTCACCCGCACATCGGTGCACTGCGCCGACAGGATCGTGGCGACGGCCAGTTCCAGCGGGTCGGAGAAGTCGAGCTCGCACCTGGCATCCGGGTGGGCGGCGGCGAGCAGCCGGTCGATGACGCGAGCACGGCGCTTCCTGGCCAGGTCGCTCTCGGTTCCTTTGCGGGCGTCGGCGGCGGTCACCCCGCCATGTTACGCGGCATCCGCGCCCGGGCCGAATCCGTCCGAGGCGCCGTCGATCACGCCGGAGAGCCGCGCCGCCAACGCAGCAGGAGCGCGGCGGCCCCGAGGAGCGCGCCGCCCGCCGTGGTCACCGCCGCCGACCACATCGGCGCGACCTCCCCGGCGGCCGAGGCCTCGAGCGGGGGCGGCGGCAGGCGGTCCAGGTCGGCCCCCAGCGCCTCGCCCGCGTCCACCGTGCCCGCGCCCAGACCGTCCCCGCCCGCCTCGGCCGTCGCCGTCAGCAGATGGCGCACTTCGGCCGCGCTCAGCTCCGGATGCGCCGAGCGCACCAGCGCCGCCGCCCCCGATACGATCGCCGCCGCGAACGACGTGCCCGTCACCGTCTCGTGGCCGCCGCCCGGCGCGGGTGCGGTCAACCGCGCGCTCGGGGCGGCCAGGTCCGTCTCGGCGCCGGTGACCGCCGTGGGCCACCGCTGGCCCGAGCGGTCGACGCCCGTGACCGCCAGCACCTCCGACTCGCGGGCGGGGAACCACACGTCCTCGCCCGTCTCGCCGCTCGCCTGATTGCCCGTGCAGGCCACCACCAGGACGTCACGGCGTTCGGCGTAGTCGATCGCCTCGGCGAACTCCGGCGAGGCGTAGTGGCCGCCGAGCGAGAGGTTGACGACATCGGCGCCGTGGTCCACCGCCCACCTCACGGCGTCCCCCACCATCGCCGAGTCGTGGTACCGGTTCTCGTCGTCGAGCACCCGCACCGGCAGGATCGCCGCCCCCGGAGCGACGCCGGGGTGTCGGGCCGCGGCGCGGCCGGCGATGAGGCCCGCCACGGCGGTGCCGTGCCCGACCGGGTCGGCCTGCGCGAACGCCCGCTCGTACTCCGGCCCCGCACCGGCCCCGAGCGCGAGCAGCCGCGGCTCGGTGCCGGTGTCGCCCTCGACGTAGCTGCGGCCCGGCAGGACCTTCCCCTTCAGGTCCGGGTGATCGGCGTCCACACCGGAGTCGATGACGGCGACCGTCACACCCGACCCGGTCGAGGACGTCCAGGCGCGGTCGGCGCCGACGGCCAGCAGATGCCAGGCCAGGGCGGGCGACGCCCACGCCGACGTCGGCGCGATCAGTATGACCGCCAACAACGTCGAACCCAGGTATGCGATAGTGATGCGTGCAGTCCGGTCCCCCATGAGCATCGGATCGTTACACAGGGGGAGGGTCCGCATACGGGAATGACACGCGCTCGTCTTTATGGATTCGTTATTTTTGCCCTACTGACGGAAACTTGACAACAGCCTCGCGTTACGGTGACGATCGCGAGAGAACGCCGCGTTCACTCGTCGCTGCCCCATCGAGGACCGGTAGGGGGGAAGGGCTGAATGGGATCGATGTGGGAACCGAGTAACGAGATCGAGCACCGTCTTCGGGAAGCGCTCCGCGCTGATGACCAGGACGGATACTTCCGCATACTCTCCCAGATCGAGCTCGTCCTGCCATTGTCCTATGAGGACCCGAGTGGGCTGGGAGCCGACACCTGGGCCACCTGGACCACCGACGACCGCACGCACATCCTCGCCTTCACCTCCGAGACCGCCCTCTCCATGTGCCTGCGCGACAACGCCGGATCGTCCCGGCGCGTCCGATTCACCGCCCTGGCCGACGCCTGGCCCGACGACGAGTGGTGGCTGGCGGTCAACCCCGGCCTGCCGATCGAGGGATACCTCCCGGCATGGTTCGTGTCGCAGGTCGCGCAGGGCATGACGACGGTCCCGGCCGACTCCTCGCCGCCGCAGGCCGACCAGTCCTTCTCGTCGATGGCGCCCTCCGACCCCTTCGCCAACCCGATGGAGCCGGCCCCGCCGGTCCGCGAGAACAGCTTCATGCCCGCCGCCCCGCCCGTCCCCGACGTCCCGCCCGCACCGCGGCGCGCCCCGCACCCGAACGACGCGGCCTCCGGCGGGTACTCGACCGTCGCCGGCACCACCGAAGCCGGCCTGCCGCTGCGCCAACCGCCCCCGGGAGAGCCGGAGGGCCCCGCCCCCCAGCCGGACTCCTTCGGCGAGCGCGCCTACACCTCCGAGCCGCCGCAGGCGCCGTTCCCCGAGCAGCCGCAGTGGCCCAACGAGCAGGCCGACTGGCCCGACGCCCCCGACTGGCTGCGCGAGCAGCAGTCCGACCCGGCCTCGCTCCCGCAGCGCGAACCGGCCGAGCCCTACCAGCCGCAGCCGGATCCCTTCCAGTCGCAGCCCGGGATGTTCCAATCGCATCCGGGCACCGGCTCGCAGCCCGGTTCGCCGCAGCCCCAGCCCGGGGCGTACCAGCCCGAGCCGGGCTCCTACCAGCCCCAGCCGGGTTCCTACCAGCCCCAGCCGGGCTCGTACGCGCCGCCGCCCGAGCCGCAGCAGGCCGGAGCGCCCTCCGCCGAGGCGTTCGCGTCCATGTCGAGCGCCTTCGGCCGCAAACCGAGCCCGCAGGCCGAGCCCACGCCGCAGCGGGCCGAGCCGAGCCGGCCGGTCCCGGTCGAGCTGTCCGGCGCCGACGCCGAGCCGATCCTGGCCGACTCCGCCGCGAACGGCGACACGGCCGGATTCCTCCAAACGCTGCTGTGCACCTCGGTGATCCTCCCGGTCGGCGACCCCGACGCCACCGCCATCCGCGTCGGCGACGCCGCCTTCCGCTGGGCCTCGGACATCGTCGACGGCATCCACGGCATCACCGTCTACACCACGGTTGACCGCATGCGCGCCCGCGTCGGCGAGGACACCCCGTACACCGAGGTGCCCTTCGGCTGGCTCATCCAGCACTGGCCCGGAGTCGAGTACGCCCTCTACGTCAACCCCGGCACCGAGGTCGGCGCGAACATGTCCGGCCCCGAGATCGAGCCGCTCATCAAGTGGGCCGAGGCCAAGAACCTGCTCCGGCTCGCCGCCGAGATGGAACGCCGCCAGGCCGCCGAGGCCCGCGCCAAGGCCCCCTCGCAGCGCGTCAAGCCGGTGCTGTGGCAGAAGACCATCCCGCACCACCAGGTGCCGTTCTACCTCGAACGCGGCTACGACCGCGTCGGCGGCTTCGTCCACCCGGTGTCCGCGGTCGAACACCTGCGCACCCCCGCGCAGCTCTACCTCGCACTCGGCCTCATCCGCTCCTCGGAGGACTTCAGCCCCACCGACGACTCGGTGCACGTGCTCCGCTGGGCCGGCTACCGCACCGACCTGTACGTCCCGGCCCTCGGCGGCAACGACGACGCGACCGCCGAATCGCGCGGCGGCTGGATCGTCGAGCCCGGCCCGTTCCGCGGCGACGGCTACGCGCCGTCCGAATCGCCCGAGGACCGCATCCCCGAGCACAAGGTCGACTCCGTGCGGCTCCCGCACGGCGCGCAGATCCTCCGGATCGACTCGCGCGGCGAGGTCACCGAGGTCGCCGTGTTCGACTCCGACACCCGCGAGTGGGCGCCGGTCGACGGCGCCTACGGCGGCCCGGCCGCCATCGAGGCGCCCTCCGCACAGGCGCTCCCGTCCTCGTCCTCCGGCAACGGGCCGATGCAGTCCGGACCGATGGGCGAGGCCGCTCCCGGCTACGACGTCCCCGGCTACGAGAGCTCGGCGCTGGGCGACGCGTTCGGCCCCGACCCGTCCGAGGGCCACTACGACCTGGTGCGGCCGGCTCCCGACGACAGGGCCGCGTCCGCGCTCGACCACCGCGATTGGAAGGGGGCCTAGATGAGGGACGGCTACATCGCGCGCTGGAACGGCGCCGAGTACGACTCCAGCCCCGACGGCGCGCACGTCCGCCTGTACTCGCCGACCGGCGGGGACGGCTTCGTGCAGGTCGCCGAGGGTCGCTTCCGGCGCGGCGTGCCCGTCACCGAGCTCGACGACTTCTTCTATGTGCGCACGACCTGCACCTGGCGCGGCGAGCCGTTCATCGTGCTCGGCGAGTCGGGCGATTGGCTCCGCCTGGAGTACCGGGGCGGACGCAGCGACGTGGCCCGGAGCCTCGGCCTCGAGCCGTACGACAACGGCGTGTACCAGATCTGGGCCCCGCTGGGCGAGGTCAGCGACATCGCGGAGCAGTACCTCTAGAGCCCCGGCTCTCTCTCCGGCTCCGCAGGGTCCGCGAGCAGGCCTCTTCTCCACCGAAATCTGTCATGCGACCGCTTTCACGCGACTGCGGTTTTGCTGTATGCTTCTGTCAAACCCTTGAGAAAGCGTTTGCCGCTCCGCGGCCGGCGCTTGCGGAGCCGTAAATTGACATAGTCATTGTCTGGAGCAGACCCCTATGACAGAACGAATTTCCGTCGGCATCGCCCTGAACGGCGTCACCGGGCGCATGGGATACCGCCAGCACCTGGTGCGCTCGCTGCTCGCCATCCGCGAGCAGGGCGGCGTCGAGCGCGCGGACGGATCGGTGATCTGGCCCGAGCTCACCCTGGTCGGCCGCAACGCCGACAAGCTCGCCGAGATCGCCGAGCGCCACGGCATCGACCGGTACACCACGAGCCTCGACGAGGCGCTCGCCGATGCGAGCGTCGACATCTACTTCGACGCCCTCACCACGCAGCACCGCCTCGCCGCCGTGAACGCCGCGATCAAGGCCGGCAAGCACGTCTACACCGAGAAGCCCATCGCGACGAACCTGGACGACGCCCTCAACCTGGCCCGCGCCGCCCGCGACGCCGGTATCAAGAACGGCGCCGTGGCCGACAAGCTCTACCTCCCGGGTCTGCGCAAGCTCAAGCGGCTGCTCGACTCCGGGTTCTTCGGGCGCGTGCTGTCGGTCCGCGGCGAGTTCGGCTACTGGGTCTTCGAGGGCGACTGGCAGGACGCGCAGCGCCCCTCCTGGAACTACCGCGCCGAAGACGGCGGCGGCATGGTCCTCGACATGTTCCCCCACTGGTCCTACGTCTTCGAGGGGACGTTGGCCCCCATCAAGTCCGTGACCGCCCACGTGACCACCCACATCCCCGAGCGCTTCGACGAACAGGGCAAGTCCTACGCCGCCACGGCCGACGACGCCGCGTACGCGATCTTCGAGCTCACCGACGGCACCGTCGTGCAGATGAACTCGTCCTGGTGCACCCGCGTCGACCGCGAGGAGCTCGTCGAGTTCCACGTGGACGGCACCGAGGGCTCGGCCATCGCCGGGCTGCGCAAATGCCGCGCCCAGCATCGCGCCCACACCCCCAAGCCGGTGTGGAACCCCGACATCGACCAGCCGATCGCCTTCCGCGAGCAGTGGCACCAGGTGCCGGACAACGACGACTTCGACAACGGCTTCAAGCTCCAGTGGGAGGAGTTCCTGCGCCACGTCGTCGACGACGCACCGTGGCACCACGACTTCCTCGCCGCCGCCCGCGGCGTGCAACTGGCCGAGGCCGGCTACCGCTCCGCCCTCGAAGGGCGCCGGATCGAACTCGAGGAGCTCGAGCTGTGAGCCGCCGGTTCCACTCCCGCGTGATCTACTCGGCGGCGCACGTCGTCGCCGACCCGCTCGCCGACAACGGGCCCGGCCGCCCGGCGACCGTCGACTGGGACGCGACCATCCGCTACCGCCGCCACCTGTGGGACCTCGGCCTGGGCGTCGCCGACGCGATGGACACCGCCCAGCGCGGCATGGGCCTGGACTGGGAGGCGACCAAGGAGCTCATCCGCCGCTCCGCCGAGGCCGCCGGCCCCGACGACCTCCTGGCCTGCGGCGTCGGCACCGACCTGCTCCCCGCAGCGCCGACGACCCTCGACGAGATCAAGGCCACCTACCTCGACCAGCTGTCCGTGGTCGAGGACGCCGGAGCCGGCACCATCCTCATGTGCTCGCGCGCGATGGCGGCCACCGCCAAGAGCCCCGACGACTACAAGCAGCTCTACGCCGAGCTCCTGCACGAAGTGAGCGGCAAGGCGATCCTCCACTGGCTCGGCCCCATGTTCGACCCGGCCCTCGATGGCTACTGGGGATCGAGCGACCTGGACGAGGCCGCCGACACCTTCGTGGAGATCATCACCGAGAACGCCTCCAAGATCGACGGCATCAAGATGAGCCTGCTCGACGCCGACGCCGAGATCGCCCTGCGCCGCAGGCTCCCCGAGGGCGTGCGCTGCTACACCGGCGACGACTTCAACTACCCGCGGCTCATCGCCGGAGACGATCAAGGCCACTCCGACGCGCTCCTGGGCATCTTCGACCCGCTCGCACCGCTCGCGGCCAAGGCCGTCAAGCGCCTGGACGACAATGACCCGGACGGCTTCCGCGCGATCCTCGATCCCACGGTCGACCTGGCACGCAAGGTCTTCGAGCGACCGACCTTCAACTACAAGACCGGCGTGGTGTTCCTCGCGTGGCTCTGCGGCCACCAAGACCACTTCAAGATGGTCGGCGGCCTCGAAGCGGCCCGCTCGATCACGCACCTGACCGAGGTCTACGACCTCGCCGAAGCCGTCGGGCTGTTCCCCGACGCGAACCTCGCGGCCGAGCGCTTCGACGCCCTGCTGAAGGTGGCCGGGCAGCCCCCGCGGGGACGCCGATGAGCACCGTCCTCGAACGCTTCTCGTTCAACCACGCCACCGCCAAGCTCTGGGATCAGCGCGAGGCCATCGAGGCGTGCGCCCGCACCGGCTCGGGCATCGGCCTGTGGCGCGAGCCCGTCGCCGAGCAGGGCTTGGCAGCCACCGCCAAGCAGGTCCGCGACGCCGGAGTGGCCGTGACCAGCCTGTGCCGCGGCGGCTTCTTCACCGACCCCACCCCGCAGGCGATCGTCGAGAACAAGCGCGCCATCGACGAGACGGCCGAGCTCGGGGCGCCCGCGCTCGTCCTCGTCTCCGGTCCGATCCCCGAGGGCGGCACCCTCGACAGCGCCCGTGAGGGCGTCGCCGAGGCCCTCGCGCTGCTCGCCCCCTACGCGGCCGAGCGGGGCGTGACCCTCGCCATCGAACCGCTCCACCCGATGTTCGCCTCCGACCGGTGCGTCGTCTCCACCCTCGGGCAGGCCCTCGACCTGGCGGAACCACACCCGGCCGAAGCCGTCGGCGTCGTCGTGGACACCTACCACATCTGGTGGGACCCGAACGTCTGGAACGACATCGCCCGAGCCGGAGCCGAAGGCCGCATCGCCTCGTTCCAGCTCGCCGACTGGATCACTCCGCTGCCCGCCGGCGTCCTCACCGGCCGAGGCCAACTCGGCGACGGCTGCATAGAGATGCGCCGTTACCAGGAAGCCGTCGATGCGACCGGTTTCGACGGCCCCATCGAAGTCGAGCTGTTCAATGACGACCTGTGGGCCAGGCCCGGGCACGAAGTGTTCGAGGAGACGCGCGCGGCATTCGAGCGCGTGCTCTCCTGAGCGGCGACAGCCGGTAGCCGGTCCTCGGCACCGACGGGCTCGCAGCCAGTGGTGGGCAGGGGTCGGCCGGCTAGCCCCCGAAGCCTGGTCCTGCCCACCGGTTCCTGCATCGGCGCTCGCGGCCGGGCCCTCGGGCCCTGCGGGCCCGGCCGCTCGCGCTTACTCCCGGGAGTCTGGCGGAGGTGCCGCGGCGCGGGACGCTATCCCGCGCTGCGAACTTCCGGCGATCCGCGGTCTGACCCCCACTGACCGCCTACCTACACCAAAACTCCGGCCAGCGTTACACAGAAGCGCAACACACTCAAGGAATGTTTTTCCCGCCTGTGGACAACTGCTGTGGATATTGCTGTTGTCGCTGGTAGTGGGCTTGTGATCGGAGGGATGGAATGGTCACGGGTGCTCTTTGCCATGTGGATATCCGCATAGGGGGCGGCGGATCACCCTTGACCGTGGACTTCCGCCCGGGCTCAGCCCAGGTCACTCGTCGATGAAGTCGTCACGGTCGTTCAACGGGCGCGACCGGTCTTCCTCGGTCGCCTCGCGGTGGTCGGCGTACGTCGCGTACACCACCAGGTTCTCGGTGTAGTCGCCCACCTCGCGGTCGAACCGGCCGCCGCAGGTGATGAGCCGCAGCACCGGTTCGCGCTCGATCCCGAAGACCTCCTCGTACGGCAGCTCCTCCTTCGGATACGACTCCACCTTGGTCACCTCGTAGGCCACGACGATGCCGTCCTCACGGGTCAGTTCGATCCGGTCGCCGTCATCGAGGCTCTGCAGCCCGAAGAACACCGCCGGGCCGCTGAGCTCGGTGTCGACGTGCCCCAGCAGCACCGTCGGCCCGAACTCGCCCGGGCTCGAACCGTCTTCGAACCAGCCGGCCACGTGCGGCTGCGACAGCGGCGGCACCTCGAACTCGCCTTGGCGGCTCATCCCCAGGTCCACCAGCGGCGCGTGCAGTCCCACCGCCTCCGCGTCCACCCGGAGCGGCTCCGAACGGTCCAGCCAGTCATCGGCGTCCACCGCGTACACCTGATCGCCCGCCGGGCGCTCCGTCCAGTCGGGCCAGCGCAAGGTCGGTACGGGCGTGAGCCCGCCGAGGACCAGGCCGAGGCCGCCGGCGAGCAGCATCGCCAGCGCGACGGCGACACCGGGCCGGCGTGCCGGTCCCGGCCGGTGGTCGCTGTCCGTGCGGCCCATCGGCTCAGGTGGTGATCTTGCTGCGGTGCCTCAGGAACCACAGCCCGGTGAGGGCCACGACCACCGCCGCCGCCCCGGTGAGCGCGATCGCGGCGGTCGGGTCGGTCGCCGTGGAGCCCGAACCGGTCTTCGCGCCGGAGCCGTCGGTGACGTTCAGCAGCGCCGCCGCCGTGTCCTCGCCGCATGTGACGGCGACCGAGTAGGTGCCGGTCGGCCACTCGTTCGGCACCACGAACGTGCCCTTCGCCTGCTCGTGTTCGGTCGGCATGTCCACGCTCAGGTCGGTGCCCTCGACCGCCGCGGTGGCCGATTGCGCGCAGCTCGCGGCGATGATCGTTACGGTGGTTCCGGCGGTCGCCGTCGTCGGTGTGAGCGTCACGGTGACGGCCGCGTTCGCGGGGGCGGTGGAGGCGATCGCCAGGCCCGTCGCCAGCGCCGCCGCCGCGGCGAGTCTCCTGAGTGCCTGCAACATGGGTTTCCTCCCGGTCGTCCCGGCGCGCCGTGGCGCCGGAGTCCCATGTCGACTACCGTAATCGCAGCGCGGAGCCTCCGATCGCTATTCGAGGAAAATTCGGGATGCTCTCCGGGGTGGAGAACATCGTTGTGATCTGCGACGATAGGGGCATGAAGCTTCCCGGGAGCGGCCTTGTCAGCGGCCTCGCCGCGACGGCGCGCACTGCCACGCGCCGCGCCGTTACCAGCCAGTACCCCGAGCACGAGCCGGAGCTGCCCGAGCGCACCAGGGGCGTGATCGCCCTGCACGAGACGAACTGCACCTCGTGCATGCTGTGCGCGCGCGAGTGCCCCGACTGGTGCATCTACATCGATTCGCACAAGGAGACCGTCGAGGTCGAGGGCGCGGCCCGCCCGCGCCAGGTGAACGTCCTCGACCGCTTCGACATCGACTTCTCGCTGTGCATGTACTGCGGCATCTGCGTGGACGTGTGCCCGTTCGACGCGCTGTTCTGGGCCCCCGATTTCGCCTACGCCGAGGGCGACATCCGCGATCTGCTCCACGACAAGGAGCACCTGGGGGAGTGGATGGAGCGCGTCCCGGCGTCATCGCTGCCGCAGGGAGCGGGGGAGGAATGACGCTTGCCGACGTCCTGCTGCTGGCCTTCGGGCTGCTCGCGATCGGGGCCGCTCTCGCGGTGGTGACCACGAGGCGGATCGTGCGCGCCGGTCTGTGGCTCGCGGTCGCGTTCGCCGGGATCGCGGGGGCGGCCCTGGTGCTCACCGCCGAGTTCCTCGCGTGGGTGCTCGTGCTGATCTACGTCGGCGCGATCGTGGTGCTGCTGCTGTTCGCGACGATGCTCACGAAGGCCCCGACTGACGCCTCGGACGAGCTGGACCGGGGCCGTGCGCCCGGCGCGGTCATCGCCGGGGGCGTCGGACTGGGTCTCGCGGCGGTCTTCGTCGGCGCGTTCGGTTGGACGAGCGTCGGCCTGGGGGAGCGCGAACGCGGGGACGCGGCCGCCATGGGCGAGGAGATCTTCGCGAACTGGGTGCTGCCGTTCGAGGTGCTCTCGCTGCTCTTGCTGGCCGCGCTCGTCGGCGCGATCGTGGTCTCCACGCGCGACGCGGCGGGTCGCGATCATCGGACGAAGGCTCACTAGCCGCGCGGTAAGCTACGGTTCATGATCTCACCGATTTTCGCACTGGCCGACGAGTACATCACCTCGTTCGCCCGGCTGCACCCTATGGCGGCGGGCTCGCTCGGCATCAAGGGCGACTTCGGCGTCGCCTCCGACCTGGGGCCGGACGCCGAGGCCGAGCGCGCGAAGCTGGCGCGCGACACGCTCGCCCGCCTGCGGGCACTGGCGTCGACCGGCGCGGCCGACGATCTCGCGCGCCTGCACATGGCCGAGCGTCTGGAGTCGCAGCTCGCGCTCTTCGACGCCGGCGAGTGGCGCCGCGCGCTGCGCGTGCCGTACGGCCTCATCCAGAGCCTGTGCTCGTATGTCGACCTCGCGCCGAGGGGCACCGAGGAGCAGTGGCGCACCACCGTAGCGCGCATCCGGGCGATCCCGGAGATGCTCGCGACGTGGCGCCGGACGATGAACGCCGGGATCGAGGCCGGGCAGACCGTCGCGGTCCGCCAGGCGCTCGAGGGTGCCAAGCAGGCCCGCCGCAACGCCGAGTCGCGCGTGTTCGACAAGCACGTGCGGGCCTACGGCGACGGACGCCAGGCCGGCGATCTCGCCGAGGCGGCCGAGGCGGCCTACGCCGCGTTCGCGGCCACCGCCGAGTACCTTGAGACCCACTACGCGCCCCACGCGGTCCCGGGCGACGGCGTCGGCGAGGAGCGTTATCTGCTCCACGCCCGCGGCACGCTCGGCGCGAAGCTCGACCCGCGCGACGCCTACGACTGGGGCTGGGAGGAGCTGCGCCGCGTCGAGGCCGAGATGGCCGCCGAGGCCGGCAAGATCCTGCCGGGCGCGAGCCTCGAGGAGGTCTCCGACCATCTCGACGCCGCCGCGATCACCGATCACGGCGCCTACCTGGCGTGGTTGCGGGAGCGGCACCAGTCCGCGCTCGAGGCGCTCGACGGTGTCCACTTCGACATCGACCCGCGCCTGATGCGGCTCGACGTCGAGCTCGTCCACGGCTCCTCGGCCGGGTCGCCGTACTACACCGGCCCGAGTGAGGACCTCACACGGCCGGGTCGCACCTGGTGGCCGGTGGCCGAGCGCGAGCGGTTCGCGGTCTGGCGCGAGCTCACCACCGTCTTCCACGAGGGCGTCCCGGGCCACCACCTCCAGATCGGGCAGGCGAAGCTCGCCGGCGACGGCCTGAGCCGCTTCGCGAAGGTGTCCGGCTCGCTGTCGGGCCACTCCGAGGGCTGGGCGCTGTACGCCGAGCGGCTCGCCGACGACCTCGGTTGGCACGCCGACCCGGGAACGCGCCTGGGCATGCTCAAGGCCTCGGCGATGCGCGCGGCCCGCGTCGTCATCGACATCGGCTGGCACCTGGACCTGCCGCTGCCCGAATCGGAGGCGAAGCGGCACGGCGAGCGGTGGAACTTCGACGTGGCCCTCGAGGTGCTGCGCGAGCGCGGCGGCATAGCGCCGCACCGCGGTCACGCCGAGATCGTGCGCTACGCCGGCTGGCCGGCCCAGGCGATCTGCTACAAGCTCGGCGAACGCGCCTGGACGGCCGCCCGCGACGAGGCCAAGGCCGCCGCCGGGGCCGCCTTCGACCTGAAGGCCTGGCACACCAAGGCCCTGAATCTCGGCCCGATCGGCCTCGACAACCTCGCCGCGGTCATGCGCGGGTAAGGCGTGCGCGAGCAGGGAGCCGGTCACCGGCTCCCTCCCCACGTACGGGGTCGGTCATTGGGCGACTCCGAGCCTCGCCCCGAGCGCCTTGACGGCGAGGACGAGGAGCGTCAGCGCCACAGCTCCGCCAGGGCCGCGGCGGCGCCGTCGAGCTCGTCGTCGAGCCGGCGCAGCTGCTGCTGCTCGAGGTCCGCCAGGCGGGTGGTGAGCCGGTCGGCCCGGTCGGCGCCGGGCAGGCGCCGCAGCCGGTTCCCGGCGATGACGGCCAGGCGGTGCCGGGTGAGCAGCTCCTCCATGGCGGTCGCCGATGCGATCATGTCGTCGGCGGCGCGCCCGAGCGCGGGCTGCGCCGCCTCGGCGAGGCTGCGGGCGTCCAGCGCGGCCGCGCGGGTCGCTTCGAGGGCGGTCGTCAGATCGGCGGCGCGGCCGAGTCGCGCGTAGGTGTCGAGCAGGTGCGTCTTCGCCCGCGTCAGCACGGGCATGAGCGAGGAGGCGGGCCGGTCGCCGTCCGGGGTGAAGCGTGCGTGCTCGGCGAACATCCGCACCTGGCCGAGCAGCATCGCCACCCACGCCTGGGAGCTGATGCGCTCGATCTGCGTGTAGGAGTCCCGTTGCTGGGCTTCGAGGGCGGCGTACCAGCGGGGGTGGTCGGCGGCCGTCAGGCCAAGCTGCGCGAAGCGGTCGGCGAAGTGGACGCGCAGCGCCTCGAGGTCGTCGGTGCGTTTGAGGGCCGCCAGGAGCCGGTCGAGCCGGGGCCCGCCGGAGGGCGCCTCGGCGAACAGGTGCCGGTAGCCGCGCAGAGCCGCGCGGATGCGGTGGATCGCGGTGCATGTCAGCGCGACCGATCCGGGCTCGTAGCGCTCGGTCCGGGCGATGGCGCGGCCCAGGGCGTCGACCTGGTCGGCGATGTAGGCCTTGACGACGGCGCCGGCCCGCATCGGGGCGGCGGCGCGCTCGGCGCGGAGGCCGCCGGCGGTGGTGGTCGCGGACATGGCTCCCCCTCCCGGATGGCTCTGCATCAGTATCGCAGCGCTGCCGGGAGGAGGAGCCGAACTTGACGATTCGGAGTCTCGTCTAACCGACGATGCAGTCGAGCTCCGGCATCTGGGTCAGCGACCCGTTGAGGTTGAAACCGAAGGTGATCGATTGGCCGGAGGCGATATTGGCGTTCCAGCCCGACGGGCCGGCCATTTGCATGTCGCCCATGGTGGAGATCTCGGTGTTCCACGAGTTGGTGATCGTGATGCCCGAGTCGGGCGGCCACAGCCAGTGGATCATCCAGTCGCTGATGCCCGCGTCGGAGGTGTTGGCGACGGTGATCTCGACCGTCGCCCCCGAACCCCAGTTGTTGACGCTGGCCGTCGCGGCGCACTCGCCCTCGACCGGCTCTTCGCCCGGGTCGGTCCCGGGGTCGGTGGTCGGGTCGGGGCCCGGGTTGGTCACGCCGCCGTCGTTGCCCGGCAGGTTCGTGCCGGGCCGCAGCCCGGTGACCTCGCCGTTGCCGCCGTCGAAGACCACGTCGGAGCAGGCGTAGAAGTTCTCCGTGCTGTCCGAGCGGATCCAGTGCGTGAAGACCACGTGGTAACCCGAGCGCTGGGGCAGGGTCAGGTTGGCGTAGTAGTAGTTCGAGTCCGAACCGGGACCGCCGGTCTGGGGCGGGTCCTGGATGGTGTGGAACTTCTCGATGTCGTCCCAGCCGATCGGCTGGTTCGGGTTCCAGCCGGGCTTGGTGATGTACAGGTCGAACTTGCCCGGGTGGTGGGCCCAGTTGTTGTAGCGCCACTCGACGGTGTCGCCCGCGGTCACGTGGGTCCGGGGCCAGTTGCCGGGGTCGTTGAACGGCTCGAAGTTGTACGGGCCCCGTCCGCCGCCGTCGCAGAGCCGGCCGTCGGGGATGTACCCGACGGTCTGGCCCGCGCCGTTGGAGTCGAGGTTGCCGAACCAGTTGTAGAACGCGCCCGAGCCGGCCTCGTCCAGCGCTTTCTGGCAGGCCTCGTTGTACGGGTCGAGCGCGCCGCTGCCGGACAGCCCGTCGAAGTAACAGAAATACTGGCGTGAGCCCGGGAAGACCGTCGCGCCGTGCGCTTCAGACTTCGACTGGGTGAACACCGTCGACAGGGTCGCGGCCACCACGGCGGCGACGATGAGCGCCAGGATGGCGACGAGCCTGCGGCGCCTGCTTCGCAGGCCCACGGCTGCTGCTGTGGACATGAGGTTCTCCTCTGTCAATCATGGAGCGCTCCCAACCGGCTCTGTCGAACCTGCGCCAAACTGCTGTGCTGCTGATCTGCGGCCAATGCAACTTCGGAAACCTGCATTGTGATATTCGACTATATCGATGTACTGAGCGTTTCTGCAAACGGCCCGCTCGGCGAGGTGCCGCCCGCTCGATAGACTGGCGTCATGGACATCGGCGACACTGCTCCGGACTTCTCCCTCCCCGACGAGACCGGCGAGTCGCGCAGGCTCTCCGAGCTGCTCGAAGACGGCCCCGTGGTGCTGTTCTTCTATCCGATGGCGATGTCCGCCGGGTGCACCGCCGAAGCCTGCCACTTCCGCGACCTGACCGGCGAGATCGCCGAGCTCGGCGCGAGCCCGGTGGGCGTCTCGACCGACGACGTCGCCAAGCAGGCCGAATTCGCCTCGACGCACTCGCTGGGCTACCCGCTCCTGTCCGACGCCGACGGCGAGGTCGCCGCCGCGTTCGGCGTCAAACGCAAGATCAGCGCCATGCCGACCAAGCGCAAGACCTTCGTCATCGACACCGACCGCAAGATCATCGGCGCCGTCAAGAGCGAAGTGAAGATGAACGCCCACGCCGACCGGGCCATCGAGGTCCTGCGGGAGCGACAGTCGTCCTAAGGCCCGATGCCCGTTACAGGATCGCGCCGCGCAGCGCGTCGTGCAGCGGCATCGTCGGGCGAGCGATGAGGTCGCTCAGGTCCGTCGAGTTCGAGTCGAGCTCCCCGCGCGCGACGCCCTGGTCGGCGTCGGCGATGCCCGTCGCCGCGGGCAGCTCCAGGCCCGACTGCACCAGCGCCTGCGTGTAGGCGTCCGGGTCCATGTTCACGTACACCACGTCGGTCCCGGCGACCTTGGCGATCGCGGCGGCCAGCTCGTCGTAGTCGAACGGCTCGTCTCCGCACAGCTCGAAGACCTTGTCGACGCCGTGGTCCTCGGTCAGCAGCACCGCCGCGGCCTCGGCGTAGTCGTTGCGTCCGGCCGCGGCGACGCGGCCCTTCCCGGCCGCGCCGTACAGCGTTCCCGACTCGATGACCTGGTCGAGGTTCTGCGTGTAGTTCTCCAGGTACCAGCCGTTGCGCAAGATGAGGTGGGCCAGACCCGAGTCCCGCAGGTGGCGCTCGGTGCCGAGGTGCTCGTCGGCGAGGGCCACCTGCGAGGTGTCGGCCTTGAGGATGCTCGTGTACAGCACCAGGCCGACGCCGGCGTGCGCCGCCGCGTCGATGACGTTGCGGTGCTGGGTCAGCCGCTTGCCGACCTCGGAGCCGGAGACGAGCAGGAGCTTCTCGACGCCCGCGAGCGCCGGCCGGAGCGTGTCGGGGTGGTCGTAGTCGGCGTGGCGTACGTCGATGCCGCGCCGCGCCAGGTCAGCGGCCCGGTCGGGGTCCCTGACCAGTGCGGCGATCTGCTCCGGCGGGACCTGCCGCTCCAGCAGATGCTCGATGACGAGACGGCCGAGATTGCCCGTCGCCCCGGTGACGGCGATCATGTCGCTCTCCCCTCATGCGTGCCCCAGCGACCATCGAAACACAGTCGGCCAGACCTGTCAGGGCAAGGGCGAACTACGCGGCCAGGTGCCGGGCGAGCTCCCGGAACGCCTTCCCGCGGTGGGAGATCGCGTTCTTCGCCTCCGGGCTCAGCTCGGCGCTGGTGAGGTCGTAGCCCTCGGGGAGGAACAGCGGGTCGTAGCCGAAACCGTTGTCCCCGCGCGGGGCGCGGCCGATGCGACCGGCCATCTCGCCGTGGACGACGGTCTCTCGCCCGTCGGGGCGCACGAGGGCGGCGGCGCACACGAACTTGGCGCCGCGCCGGTCGTCGGCGAGGTCGGCGAGCTGGTCGAGCAGGAGCGCGTTGTTGGCCTCGTCGTCCTTGGCGCGGCCGGCCCAGCGTGCCGAGAGCACTCCGGGCATGCCGTTCAGGGCGTCGACGGCGAGGCCCGAGTCGTCGGCGATGGTGACCAGGCCGGTGTGCGCGACTCCGTCGCGGGCCTTGAGCAGGGCGTTGCCGGCGAAGGTCAGTTCGGTCTCGGGCGTCTCGGGGAACGCCTCGACCGCGTCGAGCCCGACCAGTTCCACCGAGGGGGACGCCTCGGCGAGGATCTGGCGCAGCTCGGCGATCTTGCCCGCGTTGCGGGTCGCGAGGAGGATCTTCACGGCTCGCCTACGACAGGAGGGTGCGGGCCTGGAGGGTGGCGAGCTCCTTGCAGCCCTTGATGGCCAGGTCGAGCAGCTGGTCGAGCTCGGTGCGGCTGAACGTGGCCTCCTCGCCGGTGCCCTGCACCTCGACGAAGTCGCCCTCGCCGGTGCACACGACGTTCATGTCGACCGATGCGGCGACGTCCTCCTCGTAGGGCAGGTCGAGGACCGGGGCGCCGTTCACGATGCCGACGCTGATCGCGGCGACCGAGGTGGTGAGGACCTTCTCGGGCTTGCGGGCGAGCTTCTGGTCTCGCAGCCAGCCGACCGCGTCGTGGAGCGCGATGTAAGCGCCGGTGATCGAGGCGGTGCGGGTACCGCCGTCGGCCTGCAGCACATCGCAGTCGAGAGTGATGGTGTTCTCGCCCAAGGCTTTGAAGTCCACGCAGGCACGCAGCGACCGGCCGATGAGGCGGGAGATCTCGTGGGTGCGCCCGCCGATCTTGCCGCGGATGGATTCGCGGTCGGACCTGGAGTGGGTCGAGCGGGGGAGCATGGAGTACTCCGCGGTCACCCAGCCTTCGCCGCTGCCGCGGCGCCAGCGGGGCACCCCGGGGGTGACGGAGGCGGTGCACAACACCCGGGTGCGGCCGAACTCGACGAGGACGGAGCCCTCGGGGTGGTCGGTCCAGGATCGGGTGAACTTCACGGGGCGCAGCTCATCGGCCGCGCGCTTGTCGGGTCGAGTCATCTCCACCAGCGTACGGGAACGAACAGGCGTGTGACACACTGGTTGCTGCCCTGAGCGGCATTGTGCCCGCTCCGCGGGCACACGCACGAGTGGCGACCGAACCTCCGGTTGTCCCACTCGGCTTCGCACGAGTGGCGGAACTGGCAGACGCGCAGGATTTAGGTTCCTGTGCCTTCGGGCGTGGGGGTTCGAGTCCCCCCTCGTGCACGTAGGGTTCCCTTTCAGGGACCAGGTGCTTTGGAAAGTCGCTTAGGTAACTTATCACCAAGGCCTGCGGATAGAGCAACTAAGACTGCTGAAAATTGAACTCATACGGAAGTTTCACTCAACTGAGAGTCGATAATATCCTAAATTCCCCTGGCTTCTCCAGGGCTCGGAGAGCAGCTGTATAGCGATTCTTGACGGGGCGGTATACGACATCGCTCCTGGTTGAGCTCCGAATGATCCATCCTGCGGACTGGAGGCGCACAATGACCGCTGGAACCAAGTCTTTGCTGGCCTGGTCAAGTCCGCGTGAAAGTGCACCTTCTTTCCTACCAGATCCTCGCTGATAGTATATCTTTTTCAGGATTGTCAGGGCTACTTTGAGCTCTGGATCCATATTGAGCTGCAGAATTCCCGCGGTTGTATGAGACTGAACTGAGTATTGCTCGATGTCACAGTCAATAAAATTTCCATCAAGCCACGAAGGGATTGACGTTGCTCCGTCCAAGAAACCGATCAGGCAACGGTGGAACGCAGGAAAATCTTGCCCTCTTTCTGTCATTGAAATATCAAGCGTCTGAATAATGCAATCTTGATACGAAATCCGGCCAGACAGCGGATCGTCGGAGTTGACAGATAGAAGTTCATAGATCACACCTTCGATTAGGAAGGTGGTTCCCGTTTCAACTGTTTCGGGTTCAAGCGCTGATACTGAGCTCAGCATGTCGGATAGAACTGCATCAAATCGATTGGCATTCTGTCGTCGTGTTGCAACCGACAACGCGGCACGGGAGGTAATGTTGTTGTCTTCGAGCCCCTTTGCTGCGACTTCAATTCCAAGCTCACTTGCGGCACTGAACCATGAGCTTACTTTTGACAATGGGTGCTCATCATACGGATTCGAGATATAGAATGCAAGATCTTCGCCATACGCTGTATCTGCGAGATTTCGGTCTACAAAGACGCGGTTCTCGTCCCCTGACATTGCCAATCCAGGAAGACGAAGCAGAAGCTGCAACCCTTCCCCATCGGGTTGTCGATTGTTGATGGTAATAAACGCATCTTTCATCATGTCCATATCAATAGGTCCAGTTTCGTCTCCCTTGGACCTTGCAAGTGTTGCAACGCGAGACAGAATTCTACGAATTGTGTCGGGGCGCACAGCGCTGAACATCTTGGCTTCCCGCTCGCAGATGGCGTTGAAGAACTTGCGCCAGGCTGCAGCCTGGTTGCTAGAGCTGGTTGCATTGAGATCAGCGAGCGCCTCTATGGCTACAAGGTATCCGATTAGTAGCGGTCGTGCCGGAAGCCAGTCAGGTACGTTCCATGTAACACCAGCGGCCTTCAGATATTCATCGACTTGCTGTTGTGTGAAATCCTGGATGAAGGTAAGATTATCCGAGGATTCGAATCCGAGTGTTTCTATCATTTCGACTTCAGACGAGAAATAGTGTGATCTGCCGCAGATCGCAACACCTGTTCCATCAGGTGTTTCTTCAACCAATCGACGTACAGGCTCAAGTGCTGCGCGACGCACTTCCTTTAGATCAGCTGCATTTCCCAGCCATCTTGTAGGTACGATCTCGTCGAATCCATCAAGTAGCAAGATACACGCACCGGCACGCCATGCTGAAATTAGACTCCGCTCGCTGGCAAAGCCAATCTCTTCTGAATGCCTTCGAAGAATTTCGGCTGGGCTTCTGAGTCCTGCACAGTCCCGTAGGTTGATATGGACTGGAAATGGTGTTAGGGAACTATCCTTCAAATGACGCTTACGAAGTTCATGGTAGAGTTCCCGCAAGGCGTGGCTCTTTCCTACTCCGAATTCTCCGAGAATTAGTGATCGATATCCTTCTCGAAGTTTACTAGCGAACTTCCTGATTCCGATACTGTCTTCGGCCTCGTCCGAAAATGAGACATCAACCTTGATATTAAGTCGTGCTGTGTCGCGCAGATATGAAATGCTGCCAAACGGGGCTTCATCTCTTGCTCGAAGGTAAGCAGTCGAATCGCAGATGCGTCGTTGGAGTGTATTAATGCTTGCTGGGTGAATAGTTACTTGTGCCTTTCGAGACTCCTCCGAAACTGTCCTCCTTTGGTCGGCCGTAGGCTCATTTCGTGTGATAAACCAACCAGTCTTTGTCTTGAAACTGTTTTCCGACATCTTGCCTAGATCATTTAGGAGCTCGCCGAGCTTTCGGGCGTCCTGTCGAGCCTTGGAGCTGCTTCCTGAAACCGTGAACTCATAGGCATGGATGGTATCCTCCAAGATGAACACAGCGTCGCGTTCCTTGCCGCGATGCATTATTGCTCCTTGGAGACCGTAAGGGTCATGTATCGCTCGGGCAATTTCTCTAGCGCGATTTTCAAAAGCATTGTCCGATTCGTTGATGCGGCTCATTAGTGGCCTCCAGCAGGGAATGGTGCGACCTAATTACAATATTTCAAGTGAGTGGGTGACATGCCAAAGAGGCTATTCATCGTGTTTCAGAAGATTGCGGGCAATCAGAGTTGTGCAGTAGCTTTGGACCGATGTGCTTATCGCGCGAAATCCTATGGTTCGCCCGAATTGACCGATGCTGTCGGTACCTAGCTGACTCTAATTTAGCATTGGGTTTGATTGCCGCGCTATCCCGTACGGTATCGAGTAGTTCGGTTCTGAGTACTGTAACTGTGCCTGCTGAGCACTATAGTGTCTGGTGGGATGAATTCATCAGAACAAGGATCTTGAAGCACGCCCAGCTCCGATGGAGCTTGCGGGGATGAATCTGGGACGCAGATGTCTGGCTACTTTGGCTTCAGATTGCGGGAGGTGGAGAGACTCGCGGAGACACATAGCGCTGCTCGGATGAGCTCGGTGAAATTCTGCTTCGGTGGGCTTGGCTCATCAATCGATTGCGGTGTGTGCGACTATGCCGAGTTGAAGGACGAGGATCGGAGTCTTAAGTGTCAAAACTAGTAGGAACGTGCCACCGCCGCTTCCGACGCCACCGAGTGAGCGCCGAGTATGCGGGCCGTGATGCGGCTCCGCGACCGGATGGTGGAGAAGTGACCCCCGAGATGCCGTTGTGCTTGCCGCGCTTCCGGGTCGGGAACCTCATATAACAAGCGAGTACCCCCGGGATCCAGAGCCGCTGCCGAACGCGCCGAACATGAGGTTACAGCCGGATCGGGCGGGGCATGGCGGATTCGCCTCCGTCGGGTTTCAGGCTCTGCCGGGCTCCTGCGGGTGGCGTCTCGATCCGTTCGCGCGGGCGGGTTCGTAGTGTCGCGTGGGGACGATCGGTGCGGCGGTCGTCGCCGGAGTCGTCACTCACGGTTCGCAACGGGTTTCGTTATGCCACCGCATGCGGTGCGGCTGTGGTAAAATCGACAGGCATCCCCCGTGAACCCCACGACAGTGCTCTTAGGAACAGGACCCGCTCGCCGCCGACGCCGCTCTCAGCAGAGGTGTGCTCCTCCGCTTGCCGGCCCGCCGCATGAGGGTCGTTCCGCTCCATGGCCTCGGCACCGCCGAGGCACCCCGTCCAGCACCGAACCGACCCGGTGATCAGACAGGTCACCCCGACAGCGAGCAGAGCAGTAGTCGCATCCAAGGAGCAGCACCCTCGATGCTCGAAGCCCCAATACAACTCCTCCCCCCAGTGACTTTCGTCGGCCCCTCCGCCACCGTCGGTCCGACGCCCGCCCGCTCCCGAGCGCTGCTGGCAGTGCTGGCACTACAGCCGAACCGCGTGGTCACCCAGGCCAAGCTGGCAGAGATTCTGTGGGACCGTCCCCCGGACTCCGCGAAGGCCAATATCCGGACACTGGTCGCGAACCTGCGGGCACAGGTGCGCCGCGCTGGGCTCGACGACCGGATTCGGATCGTGACCCACCGTGCCGCCTGGGGCGGCGAAGGCGGCTACCGGATCGAGACCGACCCGTCGCTGGTCGACCTGCTGACACTCGACGAACACACCCGCGCGGTGCGAGCCCGCTGCACCGAGTGCCCCGCCGCCGCTCTGCAACAGTGTCATGCGCTGTTGGAGATCAACTTGGAGGGATTCGGGGTCGACTTCCACACCACTCAATGGTTCGAGGCGACACGCGTGTCCCTGCTGAACACCCGCATGCTGTTGGAGAAGATGTCGATCTCCCTCAGGATCGTGCTCGGCGATTTCCAGCACGCACGGGACGAGGCGCGATCCCGCCTGGCCGAACGCGACGATCCGCAGCTCTCGGCCCTCGCCATCGCGGCGAACTTTCTGGCGGGTGACACGTTGGAGTCGCTCGACGGTATCCGGCGGGAGTCGGCCCACTACCAAAGCTATGGCGTGGATCTTCCCAGGCTGCTCCGGAGGGTGCAGCTGTCGATTCTCAACGAGGACCGCGCCAGCGTGGTCGCCGAGGTACAGCGGGCGCTGGGCCGTGTGTGAGCCGAGTGCCGTGAAGGCGCCCTGCGATGCCGGCTCCCTTGAGGCGACCGATGGACCGCCCGTTTCACACTTCTTTTCTGCGCAGCACCACTGACCCGACGGTCCCCGCGAGGACCGCGTAACCCAGCAGTACGACCGCGCCGACCCAAGGGTCCGGAAGCTGGGGCATCTCCCGTTCCACGGCGGTCATCAGCTGAGAGGCCACCCCGGGCACGAGGACCTGCAGCCGGTAGAGCCACTCGGAGTGGTACACGAACTGATCGACCAGTTCGAAGAACAACTGGACTCCGGTCGAGCTCGCCACGTACCCGACGGCGAGGACGACCGCGGCCACCGTGTGGTTCTGGAAGAACGTCGCGACCGACGATCCGAGTATCGACCATGTGACGTAGGCGCCGAGGTTGACGGCGACCGCGCCCAGCGGCAGTCGGAAGTCGGCGCTCGTGGTCATCGCGAAGACGACGGTGACGGCCAGGTTCACAGCCGTGGCGATGCCCCACAGAAGGACTCCGGAGGCCACCGAGATGAGGAACTTCGCGGCGATCACCTTCTCCCGCCGCGGTACCGCCAGGAAACTCGCTCCGAGCGTCCGGTGCCGCACCTCCGAAGTGACGATGGTCGCCGCCAGCAGCGCGGCGAGGAGCAGACCCACGTACTGCCCACTGGTCAGGAAGAGCGCGAACATGGTGTCGGGGTCGGAGAACGAATCGTAGTTCAGCCGCATCTGGGCCACGGTCGCCTCGGAGAGCTCCTCGCGAGGTCGAAGTATCGACGCCGCCAGGTAGTCGTCGAAGGATTGGAGGAACGCCCTCATCTGGACGGCGGTCCACGCGGACGCCACCAGCGCGCAAGCCGCGGTCCCGAGCGCGAACCAGCGCCAGAGCGGCAAAGTCCGGTACTTCAGGTACTCGCTGATCAGGACTGCTCTCATGCGCCGGCCTCCTTCGACGCGGTCAAGGCCAGCAGCGTCCGCTCGAGGCTGCTCCCCTCGGTGACGATCGCCGAGAGCGTGCCGGCGACGACCTTCCGCCCGCGGTCGACGATGAGGACCTCGTCGGCGAGCTGCTCCACTTCCGCGAGCACATGGCTGGAGACGAGCACTGAGCCGCCCTTCGAAGCGAAATCGCGCAAGTACTCGCGAAGCCAGTGCATGCCCTCGGGATCCAGGCCGTTCATGGGCTCGTCCAGAATCAGCATGCGAGGCGACCCCAGCATGGCGACCGCGAGCCCCAGGCGCTGCCTCATGCCGAGGGAGTAAGTGCGGACCCGATCCCGGGCGCGCTCGGCCAGCCCGACCGACGCCAACACCGCGTCGCACCGGCTTGGTTCGAACCGGCCCGCGGCGGCGGCGATCCGCAGGTGGTCGTAGGCGCTCCGATCGGGATGAAACCCGTGGTTCTCGAGCAGCGCCCCGGCGACCGACGCCGGGTTCGGCAGATCGCGGTACGCCGATCCCTCCAGGGCCACGGTTCCCGAGGTCGGCTTCGCCAGCCCGAAGATCATGCGAAGCACGGTGGACTTGCCCGCGCCGTTGGGCCCCAGCAGCGCCGTGACCGCCCCGGCGCCCACCTCGAACGACAGGTCGTCGACGACGGTCCTGCGCCCGTACCGCTTGGTGAGGCCCCGAGCGACGAGGATCGGATGGTTCACGTGCTGTTCCCCTTCGTGGTGAGCATCCGGTGGATCGGGGTCCGCGCGAATCGGTATCCGCGGTCGGCGTTCGCGGCGACTCGACGGTGGAAGTAGCCGAAGTAGGTCAGTGCGGCCACGGTCACGACCACGGCGGTGGCGACGCCTGTGGTCGTCCCGATCCGGTCCCATCGCCACACCAGATCGGCCGTTGCGGCGATCAGCAGCACGACGCAGGCGCCCTGGCCGGCCCGCAGCAGCGGCTTCGCCGCCCGAAGGCGGCGGTCGCCGCGGGCGAGGCGCCGCGACTCGGCACCGTAATAGAGCGCGGCGATCACCATGGGCGCCAGCAACGCCGCGATCGACAAACCCGAGATGGACCGGTCATCGTTGACCGTCGCCAGCCTCAGGGTCATCCAGATGACGATCGCCGACCCCATCATCATGCCGCTCTCGCGCCGGAGCTTGGCGATCACTCGATGTTTCAAACGATCTCCTAGGCCTTCTGGAGCTGACGGTCGATGAGGTTCGCGTAGGTGCCGTTGCGGGCCATCAAGTCGTCGTGACTTCCCAGTTCGGCGATCCGGCCGCGATCGAGGACGAGGATCCTGTCGGCGTCGCGCACGGTGGAGAGCCGGTGGGCGATGATGACCTTCGTGCACGCCAGCGTCTGCAGGTTGCGGTGCACGCGCTCCTCGGTGGCCGCATCGAGATGGGAGGTGGCCTCGTCGAGCAGGAGCAGCTTCGGCCGCCGCACCAGCGCACGCGCCAGCGCGAGCCGCTGGCGCTGCCCGCCGGACATGCCGGTGCCGCCCTCGCCCAGCATGGTGTCGTATGCCATCGGCGCCGCGATGACGTCCTCATGGATGCAGGCGAGCGCTGCGGCCTCCATGACCGTCGCGAGCTCCACGTCGTCGCTGCCGATGGTGAGGTTCGAGAGTATGGTGCCTCCGAACAGGTCCGAGTCCTGCGTGACGATGCCCGCCCGCTGCCGCAGGGAGTGGATGTCGGCATCGTCCAGGTCGAGCTCGCCGAAGCGGATCGATCCGACGCTGGGGCGGTAGAGCCCGAGGAGGAGTCGAGCGAGCGTGGACTTCCCGGCGCCGCTGCCACCGACGATCGCGGTCGTGGTGCCCGGTTCGAGGTCGAGGTCGATGCCCTCGAGGACATAGGGTCCGGTGCCCGAGTACCTGAAGGCGACGCCTCTGGCCCTGATCGGTGCATCCAGGTCCGGTGCCGGCCTGTCCCCTTCCTCCTGCTCGGCCTTCTCATCGAGCACGTCCCGAAGGCGGTCGAGGTGCACGCGGACGATCTGGAAGTTCTTGATGTTGCGGCCCAACTGCGTCACCGGGGCCAACGCCGCGCCCGACAGCGCGATGAGCGTCATGAGCATGCCGATCCGCAGCTGTCCTTGGAGGACCAGGGACGCTCCGATGGTGAGCAGCAGCATGGGTGCGACGACCGCGATGAGCGTCATCGTCGCGTCGATGCCGTTGTCCAGCCGTTGTCGGCGGATCGAGGCCTGCAGCTGCGAGGAGAACCGGTGCGACCAGCGACGGATCATGACCTTCTCGGCTCCGGTGGCCTTGACAGTCTCGGCGCTGTTGACGGCTTCGAGCATCGTCGACTGGGCCTCGCCCAGCAGGTGCAGTTCGCGTTCGGTCAGCCGCTGGGCGCGGTGGGCGGTGGAGGCCATGAGCACGAGCTGCGCGAGCGCCACGAGCATGATGACTCCGACGAAGAGCAGTGAATGGAGCCCGATGACGACGAGGTAGACCGCCAGCAGTGCCAGGTCCAAGACGACCGCGAGCAGTTGGCTGCTGATCAGGTCGCGCACATACGAGGTCGAGGAGACGCGGACGATGATGTCGCCGCCGCTTCGGATCTGGAAGAAGCGGTATGGCAGCGACATGAGGTGTCGGAGGAATCCGGTCATCATCGACCAGTCGGTGCGCGTCTGGAACCACAGCAGGAGCTCGGATCGGGCCAGTGTGATCAGGCCGTTCGTGGCGGCGAATACGGCGGCGCCGCCGGCGAGGATCCACAGGAGGTCCTCGTTGCGGGTCGGCAGGACGCTGTCGATGACGTAGCCGGTCAGAAAGGCCGGGAGAAGTCCCAGGAGGGTCAGCAGGGCTGAGGCGAGCACGATGACGCCGAGAATTCGCGGGTTGCGGGGGAAGTGCGGTGCCATGAACGACATCAGCCCGAAGCCCTGTCTGCGGCGCGGTTCGAACCGTTCGCCCGGGACGAGCTCGAGGACGATGCCGGTGAAGTGATCGCTGAACTCCTGGCCGGTCACGTGCAGGCGGCCTTCGGCGGGGTCGACGATGATCACGCCGCCGGCGGTGAACCGCTCAACGATCACGAAGTGGCTCATGTTCCAGTGGACGATCACCGGGAGTACGAGCTCGCGGAGCGCCTTCGGCTCGGCTCGGTAGGAACGGGTCTCCATGCCGTGGGCGCGGGCCTGGGTCAGGATCTCGGCGGCGGTGGCGCCGTCGCGGGCCAGGCCCATCGACTCGCGCAGTTCCGAGATCGGCGTGTGGCGCCCGTAGTAGCCGAGCACCATCGCGAGTGCAGCGGCTCCGCACTCGACTTGAGAGGCTTGGAGTTGCAGCGGCACTTTCGGACGCCTCATGCCCGGCCCTCCCCGCGGTCGCTGAAGATGTCGGTCAGCAGGGAGGCGCTCCCTGAGTTGACCGTGACGGTTTCGCCTTCGTATCCGGTTGCGGCGCCGAACGTCTCCAGGTCGACCAGCAGCATGGTCCCGGTGGCGCCGTTGCCGGTGACCTGTTCGCTGTCCGATGCGGTGCCCTCGAGTTCGGTGCCGTCCCCGAGGGCCAGGACGACGGCCTCGCCGACCAGGTTCGGGGGTGTGTCGCTGAAGGCGACGATGACGCTGTCGTCCGCGACGTCGACCACCATCCCCCTGGGGCCCTGGTCGACCTGGTGCCACAGCCCGCCCACTCCGAGCAGGACGAGGCTGATCATGCCGGCCGCGACCGCCCACCAGCGGGGCAGCATGGCCGCGGGGTTGAACGAGGGTGCGGTGTCGTGCCGGTCCATCCGGGCGTAGTTGTCGAGGGCTTCTTGGCGGTAGATGCCGCTCGGTCGCTCAGGTTCGGTCATGGCTTGCGCCTCCGCGAGGGGTCTCGAGTTGCAGCAGGTCGCTCACTCGGGCCGGGTTCGCTTTGCGCGCCAGCCCCCAGGCGATGCCCGCGAGTCCGGTCATGAGGCCGGGCGTCTCGACGCCGTGGGGCACTCCGCACAGCCAGCCGTTCGTCGCGCCGTCGGTGAGCATCGCCTTCCACAGGTACGGCAGCCGCTGCCGGATGTCGGTGTCGACGGCTATCGCGTCGAGCATGAGGAGGTTGCCCACGTCACCGTGGCAGATCGAGTGGTTGCCGGTTCCGGTGACCGGGTCGGAGTCCCAACCGGCCTGATACAGGATGCGGCTCGCCCGGTTCCGGTCGGCTTCCAGACGCGCCGGGTCGATGCCGTGGCCGTCGATGCCGAGGATCATGTGGCGGCCCAGGCCGATGCCGGGCGCGCCGTGGCACCAGGCGTTCATCACCGTTCGACCGCCGGGGTTGTCCGGTCGCAGGTCTTTCCAGATGCCGCTTTCGGCGTCGATGGTGGCGTTCTCGTACGCCAGCGAGCGAGCAATGGCCTCGCGGTATCGCTCGTCGGGATGCAGCGCGTTGAGCCGGGCGAACGCCGCCGCGATCCCCGCCGTCCCGTGGGAGTACCCGTTGAGGGCGGCGCCGTCGTTCATCGGGCTGGCCCATGCCCAGCCCGATTCGAGCACTTCACGGGTGCTGAGCAGCCGGCGTGCCGCGCGGTGGGCGAGTTCGATCGCGCCGCTTCCGGGGGCGACCGACTCCAGCGACTCCATGACCAGCATCAGACCCGCACAGCCCGAGACGATGTCGAGATTCGTGTCCTGGTCGACCAGCAGCTCGAGGATCGGTAGCAGGCGAAGCGCGGCCTCGGTGTAATCGGGGCGGCCGTGTCTCGATGCGGCGTGCGCGAGCACGTAGATCGAGCCCGCGACCTCGTTGTACGCTCCGATCGGGGTGAACTTGATCGACGGCGGTCCCGAATCGGGATCCTCGAGCGTGTCGACCAGTATCTGCGTACGCCTCACGACGTAGTCGTGCAGTTGTTCGGTGTCCTCGGCGAGACTCCGGTCTCCGGTGACGGCGGCGACGGCGTCCAATGCGTGGGTGATGCCGCCGACCCCGTTGTACAGCCCGATGGGTGCGGGAGCCAGCATCCAGTGCCGCTCGTCGACCAGGTCGAGTCCGATCCAGCCCATCGTGTCCTCGTCGCGGATGAGGAGGGACTGGATGCGCCTGGCAATCTGGAGGGCCTGCTCCTCGAAGTCTCCGGTACCGGCCGGGTCGGCCGGCATCGGCTGCGACCAGTTCGGCCATCGGGCCTCTTTGCCGACCATCGTCGTGGCGGCGATCGAGGCGTCGATGATCCACTGCTGGCGAAGGCGGTCGTCTTCGGACAGGCCGCGAATCCGGTCCTTGACATCGGCGATCGGTTTCGTCCGCCGGCCGACGGCTCGCGCCGGAGTGTCGCCGTACAGCACGCCGGTGGAGGTCTCGATGGTGAAGACCGGGACGTCGCCGGTGGCCAGTTCGGCGATCTCGGCCTCGATCATGGCGTCGCGTTCGGGACGCGACTCGTGACCGAGGTGGAGCCGGGCCAGGGATCGGTCCCGGTCGAGGCCGTCGCGGAGGAAGTCCGGGTGGGTGCTCTCCTGCAGCACGGTGCCGTAGACGTGGGTGGGGCGGGCGATGTGCCGCGTCTGCAGATGCTCGAAGGGCGCGATAGGGCCGTCCTCGGCGAGCAGTTCCTCCGCGCGGTTCTGGAAGAGGGTGTACACCTCCGAGAAGCCGGCGACGACGGCGTCACGGTTGTGGGCGATGTCGAACGGCGTCCCTTCCTCGTCGACCGGCTGGTTGCCCTCGACGTCCATCTCCGCTCGCTGTTTCACCAGCCTCATGGCGTCGGTCTCGGCGCCCTCCCAGATCGGCACGGGCATGGGGGTCTGCTGGCCGCTTCGACCGCTCGCGCCGGACATGTCGAGGGCGTGTGTGCCGTCGTCGTCGCGCATGACGATCGGGTCGGGGAGGAGCCCGGTCGAGTGGACCGAGTAGGCGAGCGCGATGGCCGTGACGTCCGTCGTCCCCTCGACCTTGGCCACCGCGTCGGTCTTGTCGGAGTGCAGCAGCGTCTCCAGGTCCACCAGGATCGGATGGTCCCCGCTGGCGATGATGTTCTCGAAGTGGAAGTCCGTGGCGTGCAAGGCGTACAACACGGCCGACAGCGCCCCGATGCGCCAGGCGAATCGTCGTGCCCCCGCCGCGTCGATCGCCTGATTGGACCCCAGGAACTCGGCCCAGCCGTGGTCCCCGCGGTTCAGCGTGGCGACCGAGACCAGATCGTGGCTCAGCCGGCCGGCGTTGACCCAATCGATCAGACCGATGTAAGCCATGTCCATGGCGAGGTCCCGGGGCTTGTACACGACGGTGCCCTCATCGAATCGGAGTATCCCCACCGACCGCCCGTGCCGGTGGCGGTCGCCCTCGCCGATGGATACGGATTCCAGTCGCTTGGCGTCGGCCATGCCGGGGATCGCTGACCTGATCAGGTCGAGGTCGTCGGCGAGCGCCTGGAACAGCTCGATCTGCGTCTCGATCCAGAAGCCCAGCTGCGTCACCACCAGCCGCGCCAGCACGCAATACTCTTGCCACAGCGGCACCGCGGTCTCCTCGGTGGACAGCCGGCGGCAGAAGTCATGGAAACGGGCGCCCGCGTCGTCCCCCGAGAGGCGGCCTTCGACGCGGAACACGTTCAGTTCGAGCACTGCCGAGCGCTGCATGAGGGAATGGAGGTGTTGCAGCGGCACCGTGTCGAGCAGCCGCTCCACGACCTGGTCGTCTTTGAGGACCGGATCGGACTGGGCAGCCGAGCGATCGGTGAGTTCGACGGAGAGCTCTTCCATGGCGCCTTCGATGAGGGGCCGGGCCCATTCGAGCAGCTGCAGGTCTCCGCGGAGTCGGCGCAGATGCGAGCGCCGCGTCAGGTTCCACCACCGCTGGAAGGTGCGGTGCCATTCCGGTTCGTCACCGCGACGGGACCGCAGGGACGGCTCGGTCTCGCCGAGAAGAGCGGTGAAATCCTCATCAGACAGGCCGATCGATTCGAGCCAGTCGGACAGTTCACGTCCCTCTTCGCTGAAGCTCTTGAGTTCACTCCACATTTCCCGGCGGCGGGCTCCGCGATCGGCGTCCGTCTCGCTGGGCGTCGATTTCCAGGACCGGCGTTCGGGCAGCGTCGAAGCGAGATGCCAGGGAAGCTCGGGGCCGAAGGGCGCCTCATTGGGCGATGCATGGTTCACGATGAGTCCGCTTCCGATTGGTAAGGCCAGAGGGATTCGGGGATCGAAAGGGGCGGCGGCGTCGCCGCCACCGCCCCGGGGGAGGGCCCTGTCTAGGCGCAGGGACTACTGGGGCTGCAGGCCAGGCCGCAACGGGTGAAGCCGGAATACCACGGCAGGCACCAGCAGCATCCGAGGGTTCCGAGGTGTTTGGTGCCGCCTTGGGCACCGCCGACCTCGCTGAGGGTGAGTTCGCTGATCTCGGTGAGTTCCGCTCCGGCGGGGTGTTCCGGTGCGTCCTCGCCGAGTGAGCGACGGTATTCGGGTTCCTTCCAGGAACGTACGACGTCCATGCGTTCTTCTCCTTATCGGATCAGCAGCAGCCGTGGGTGCCCATTTGGCAGCTGCCGCACAGGGTCCCGGTCGGAGAGCAGACGGTGACGGTGAGGGTGACCGTGGTGGTGACGCAGCCCCAGCTGCTGCTTCCACCGGCGACGCCGAAGAGTTCGTCGTCGGTGAGGTCCACCAGGCCCGCCGGGTTGTCCGGGGCGGATTCGCCCAGTTCCCGCCGATATTCGGGGTCTTTCCACGTACGCGTGGATTCCATGATTGCCGACCTCCTTCTGAGGTAAGATCGTTCGGTCACGAGTCCCATAAGGGATCGTGGGAGGGGGATGGACTTCCTCGCAGGATTCAGGTCCATCCCCGTTCATGTCGGCACGCGCCCACCGCGACGAATCGCAGACCAGAGCATGAGCCGACGGGATCCATACTCGGACCCGATCGCATCGGAATTGCATAGGTTTCGCATTGCTTGCATGTCCGGTGGGCATCTGACCCGAGTCGCCGCTGGTGGACGCCCAGAATTGGCGCTCTCGCGCTGTGAATGTCGGGCCGGATGCCGCCGAGCCGGCGCTCGCCCATGCGTGTCCGGGACGATGTGGCCAAAGGCGTCGATCCGGTCGGTGACCGGTCGGTGACCGGTTGCGAGCGCGCGGCCATCGACACCCTCGTCCGCCGCGACTGACGAGACTTGGCCCGGTTGATCGACCGCGGCCGTACGCGGGGCGCTGGTCGGCGTTCAGGCTCGGAAAGCGGCCGATGTCGAGGAAGCGGCCGAACGCGCCGAGACCCTGGGGCTCCAAGCCTTCACATCGCCGGCTACGAGCTCAGCGCAGTGACCACCAGGGCGTGTGTCTGGGCAGCGCAGAGGGCACCGGGCGCATGAGGCGCGCGGCGCGGGAGGGGTGGGGGAGGGGCCGTCGGCGGATCGGGCACGGCCGGCGGGTGGTGCCTTCGGCCGCACGGCGATGGAGCTCGTGCGAAGGGGCTCGGCACGAGCGCTAGTCCAGGCCGAGTTCCTTCTTCAGGCGCGCGACGTGGCCGGTGGCCTTCACGTTGTACTGGGCGAGCTCGACATCGCCCTGCTCGTCGATGACGAACGTCGAGCGGATCACGCCGGTGATCGTGCGGCCGTAGTTCTTCTTCTCGCCCCACGCCCCGTACGCCTCGAGCACCTTGTGCTCGGGGTCGGACAGCAGCGGGAAGGTCAGGCCGTCGCGCTCGACGAACTTCGCGAGGTCCTCGGGCTTGTCGGGGCTGATCCCCAGCACGGCGTAGCCGGCGGCCTGCAGGCTCGCGAGGCTGTCGCGGAAGTCGCAGGCCTCCTTCGTGCAGCCGGGGGTCATCGCGCGCGGATACGCGTAGAGGATGACCTTGCGCCCCTGGAGGCTCGACAGGGTCACCGTGTCACCGGTATCGGTGGCAAGCGTGAAATCAGGTGCTGCTTCACCAGGCTGAAGTCGTACGTTCACAGATCGAAACACTACCGTCCGTACCTGACAATCCCCTGGGAGCTCCCTCGACGGAAGCTGCACGGCCCACGCCTTGACGCGAGCCGGAGATTATTGCAAAATTATGGCAATAGCCCAACGGTGGGTTGTTGATTCCGCAGTCGGCGTCCTGTAGCCAGCACGGCGCCGGCAACCTCCCGGTTGAA
Source organism: Glycomyces tarimensis (assembly GCF_054776215.1). Taxonomy (NCBI): domain Bacteria; kingdom Bacillati; phylum Actinomycetota; class Actinomycetes; order Glycomycetales; family Glycomycetaceae; genus Glycomyces; species Glycomyces tarimensis. The sequence continues at coordinate 72,593 of NZ_BAAHCB010000002.1, read as the reverse complement.
AGGCGGCGACGCCCAAGTGTCCGACCTCGCGCTGCACATCTCCAACGGCATCATCGGCATCCCCACATCCCTGGCCTTCGGTCTCGCCGCCGTCATCGCGGTCGGCATCTGCATAGCGGCCTCTCGCCGCGGCCTGGACGACCGGCTCGTGCCGCTCGCCGGGCTCGCCACCGCGTTCATCTTCGCCGCCCAGATGCTCAACTTCCCCGTCCTCCCCGGCGTCTCGGGGCACCTGCTCGGCGGCGCGCTCGCCGCCGCGCTCCTCGGCCCGTGGCTCGGCGCGCTGTGCGTGACCGTCGTGATCGGCGTCCAGGCGCTCCTGTTCGCCGACGGCGGCGTCACCGCCCTCGGCCTGAACGTCATCAACATGGCCGTCATCGCGACCTTCGTCTCCTACGGCGTCATCGCGCTCGCGCTCAAGGTCCTCCCGCGCACCCGCCTCGGACTCACCGTCGCCGTCGTCGCCGCCTCCGTCGTCAGCGTCGTCGCCGCCTCGGCGGGGTTCCTCCTCCAGTTCTGGATCGGCGGCGAACCGATCGGCGAGTCGTTCGCCTCCGTCGCCGCCGCGATCCTGTCCGTCCACGCGCTCATCGGCATCGGCGAGGGCGTCATCACCGCCGCCGCGGTCGTCGCCGTCGCGCTCGCCCGCCCCGACCTCGTCCACGCCCTCAGAGGCACCCGCCTCACCGAGACCGGGCATGCCCTCAAGGAGACCGCCTAGACCATGAAGACCTCACGCTTCGTCCTCTTCGGCGCGCTGGTCGCCCTCGTCCTCGGCGGCGGCGTCGCGCTGTTCGCCTCCTCCTCGCCCGACGGCCTCGAATCGGTCATGCTCGAGGGCTGCCGCACCAGCGCCGACGGCGAGATCACCGGCGGCGAATGCACCGCCCAGCGGGCCGGCGAGCACGAGATCGGCGGGCCCCTGGCCGACTACGGCCTGTCCTTCGTCGGCTCGGAGACCCTCGGCGGCTCGCTCGCCGGCATCATCGGCGTCCTGCTCGTGTTCGGCCTGGCCACCGGCCTGTTCTGGCTCCTCGCGCGCGGCAACCGCCCCGCCGGGCCCACCGGCGAGGGTGCGTGAACGCCTCCGAAGGGCTCTTCCGGCCCGGCCGGACGCCGCTCCACCGGCTCGCCCCGCAGGCCAAACTGGTGGCGCTCGTCGCGCTCACCTTCGCCGTCGTCGCCACCCCGAGAGAGGCCGTGTGGGCCTTCGGGGTCTACGCCGCGCTCCTGGCGGCGCTGTTCGCGCTCGCGCGCGTGCCGGCCGGCTGGGTCGCCTCGCGCAGCCTCATCGAAACGCCGTTCGTGCTGCTGGCGTTCGCATTCCCGTTCATGACCGGCGGCGAGACCGTCCACTGGGGATTGTTCGAGCTGTCGGTCGAGGGACTGTGGGCCGGATGGAACCTCATCGCCAAGGCCACCCTCGGCGTCTGGGCCGCGCTCCTGCTGGGCGCCACCACGCCCGTGGCCGACCTCCTCGCCGGCCTCTCGCGGCTGCGCTGCCCCGAGATCCTCCTGCAGATCACCGCCTTCGCCATCCGCTACGCCCACCTGACCGTCGCCGAGACCGTCCAGATGCGGCGCGCCCGCCTCGCCCGCTGCGACGACCCGAGGTTCCTGTGGCAGGCCGGCGCGATCGCCCGCAGCCTCGGCGTCGTCTTCATCCGCTCCTACGAACGCGGCGAACGCGTCTGGCACGCCATGTCCGCCCGCGGCTACAGCGGGCGCCTCCCGCTCGACGTCAGCCCCGCCGGCGCGGGCATCGGCCAGTGGAGCGCCGCCATGGCCGCCCCCGCCATCACCGCGGGCATCGCCGTCTGGACGGCGGTGGGCGCATGACCGCCCTCAAGGTGACCGGCCTGCGCCACGTCTACCCCGACGGCCACCGCGCCCTCGACGGGGTCGACCTCGACCTCCACGACGGCGAGCGCGTCGCCGTCCTCGGCCCCAACGGCGCCGGGAAGACCACGCTCATGCTCCACCTCGTCGGGCTCCTCGACGCCACCGAAGGCACCGTCACCGTCGGCGGCCTCCAGATGTCCAAGCAGACCCTCGCGGAGATCCGCCGCCGCGTCGGCATCGTCTTCCAGAGCCCCGACGACCAGCTGTTCATGCCCACCGTCGCCGACGACGTCGGCTTCGGCCCGGCCAACCTCGGCCTCAAGGGCGCCGAGCTCAAAGCGCGCGTCGACGCCGCGCTCGCCGACGTCGGACTCACCGATCTCGCCGCCCGCCCGCCGCACCACCTCTCGGTGGGCCAGCAGCGGCGCGCCGCGCTCGCGGGGGTCCTCGCGATGCGGCCCGAGATCGTCGTGCTCGACGAGCCGAGCGCGAACCTCGACCCGGCCAGCCGCCGCGAGCTCGCCGCCATCCTGCGCGAGACCGCCCCGACGCTGCTCCTGGTCACCCACGACCTGCCGTACGCGCTGCAGCTGTGCGAGCGGGCCGTCGTGCTCGACGCCGGCCGCATCGTCGCCGACGCCCCCACCGGCGAGATCCTCGCCGATGCCGACCTGCTGGAGCGGCACCGGCTCGAGCTGCCGTTCGGCTTCTCCCTGGAGGCCGCGCTGGCCGCCAAGAGGTGAATCAGGAGGCGTTCGCGATCGCCGCTTCGACCTGCGAGTCGAAGTCCGCCGGCTCGACGGTCTCGCCATCGACTTTCACGGTGGGCGTGCCGTTCACGCCCTGCTCGTTCGTGGCCGATTCGGTGCCCTCGCGGACCCAGCCCATGTAGGTCTCGTCGGCGACGCACTGCTTCCACTCCGCGCCGAGCCCCATGTCGGCGCCGATCCGCGCCAGTTCGGCGTCGGTCAGGCCCGTGGTGTTCTCGGCCGGCTGGTGCTCGTACAGCGCGAGCGTGTAGTCCAGGAACTCCTGCTCGCCGACGTCGGCGGCGCACACGGCCGCCGCGGCGGCCCGCGAGGAGTACTCGGTGCCCTGCGAGAGGCGGTCGAGGATCGCGATCGGGTGATAATGGACGGTGACCGAGCCCGCGTCGATCCACGACTGGATGTCCTCGGCGTAGGCCGACTCGAACTGATTGCACGCCGGGCACATGTAGTCGATGTAGACGTCCACCTGCGTCGGGCCCGAGCCGAGCTGCACCGCGTAGTCGTCGGACGTGGTCGCCGTCGGGGCGTTCACCTCGTACTCGGGCTCCCGGTTCATCCAGATGCCGAGACCGAGGAGCCCGCCGATGAGGACCACCGCCCCGCCGATCGCGACTCCGAACAGGATCTTCTTGCGCCGGGCCTCGGCCGCCTGCCGCTTCCTCAGGGCCTCCGCGGCCTGCCTGCGCTCCGACTTCCCCATGTCGACTCAACGCCCCTCTCACACCATCGGTCGATTTGCGAGGCGGACTCGAGTAGTCTCAGCTTCGATGTCTCGCCTACACCCGCTCCGCCTCGCCTGGCTGCCTCTCGCAGCGGCGGTTCTCGGCGCGCTGTGGGCCTCGCCCGCCAACGCGCACGCCCTCGCCACTGGAACCGACCCGGCCTCGGACGAAGTCCTCGACTCGCCTCCGGGCGAGGTCGTCGTCGAGTTCAACGAGCCAGTCACCCCCGTGGACGCGGCCACCGGCGTCGTAGCTCCCGATGGTGACCGAGCCGACACCGGCATCGTCGAGACGGGCGACGACACCACCGTCGTCATCGGCCTCGACGCCCAGCAGGAGGGCACCTACCTCGTCGGGTACCGCGTCGTCTCCCACGACGGACACCCCGTCTCCGGCACCTTCACGTTCTCCGTCGGCACCGAGACCGAGCCGCCCAGCGCCGACGCGCTCGCCGCCGAGACCGACCCTCTCGTCCAAGGCCTGCTGTACGCCGAGCGCGGCGTCGGCTACGCCGGGCTCGCGCTCGCCCTCGGCACCGGCGTCCTCCTCGCGGTCGGAGCCCGGCCCCGGCACTTCGGCGCACGGCTCGTCGCCGTCGGACTCAGCGCCGTCGCCATCAGCGCCGTCGCGGGCATCGTCCTCCAGGCCGCCTACGAATCCGGCGTCGCCGTCTCAGCGCTCGACGCGGCCGCGCTCCAGTCGGTCATGGAGTCGAACGTCGGCCTCGCCGCACTGCTGCGGCTGCTCGTCGTGCTCCTGGCGATGCCCCTGCTGCGGGCGCTGATCACCACGGACCGGCCCGGCACTCCGGCGCTGGCCGGACTCGCGGGCGTCGGGCTCGCGCTCACCGCCACCTGGCCCCTCGCGGGGCACCCGATGGCCACCGAGCCCGTCGTCGCCGCCTTCGCCGCCGACTGGCTCCACGCCGCCGCGGGCCTCACCTGGGCCGGCGGTGTCGCCGCCCTGCTCGTCCTCGCGATCAAGTCGGAGGGCGAGGTGCCCCCTCGCGCCCGCGAGTTCTGGGTCGCCCTCGTGCCGTGGCTCATGGCGGTCATCATCGTCGCCGGTCTCTCCAGCGCGCTGCTCCACATCGACTCCTTCGAAGCCCTCACCGACACCACCTACGGGCGCCTCGTCGTGCTCAAGGCCGCGATCCTCGTCGTCATCGTCGCCGTCGGGCTGGGCACCCGCCGGGCGCTCCTGCGCGGCACCGAGGGCCGCACGGCGCTGCGGCGCCTCGCCGGCGCCGAAGTGGCGCTGGCGGCGGCCGTCCTCGCCGCCGTGGTGGTGCTGGTGCAGGTCGTCCCGGCGAAGACCGCGCTGCTGGAGAGCGAGGCGACGACCGTGGAGTCCACCGGGGTCGCCGGGGCGATCTCGACCGACATGTACACCGGTCAGGTGGTCCTCGAGCCGGGCCGGCCGGGTCCGAACTCGGTGCGGATCATCGTGTGGGACCTCGCGGGGCAGCCCTTCGACGTCGCCGAGTGGGAGGCCCTCTGGGGGCTCGAAGGCGCCGAGCCCGACACGCTCAGGCTCATCGAGTTGCGGACCGGCATCCTCGGCGGTGAGGTGAGCCTGCCGGAGGCCGGACGCTACATCTTCACCGTCACGCTCACCGACGCCGAGGGCCGCGGCCACACGGCCGAGGTCGCCATCGACGTCTCGTTACCAGTCGCCGAAGGCCGCCCGGGCGTTCTCGGACAGCTGCACGCACCACTTCTCGAGGTCCCGACCGAGGTGGTCGGCGAGGAATCGGGCGGTGTAGTTCGTCAGCGCCGGATGGTTGCGGTGCCCGCGGACCGGCATCGGCGCCATGAACGGGGCGTCGGTCTCGACCAGGATCAGCTCCGCGGGGGCCACCGAGGCCGCGCCGCGCAGCGCCTCGGCGTTCTTGAACGTCACGTTCCCCGCGAAGCTCATGTAGAACCCGCGCCTGGCGCATTCGTTGGCGAACGCGAAGTCGCCTGAGAAGCAGTGCATGACGACCCGGTCCGGCGCGCCTTGTTCATCCAGGATGGACAGGACGTCGGCGTGGGCGTCGCGGTCGTGGATCATCAGGGCCTTGCCGCGGCGCTTGGCGATCTCGATGTGGGCGCGGAACGAGGCGTGTTGGGCGGCCTGCCCGCTCTCGTCGGTGCGGAAGTAGTCCAGGCCGGTCTCACCGAGCGCCGCGACCCGCTCGTGCGCGGCGATCGCGTCGACGGCGGCGAGGGCGCCGTCGAGGTCGGCCAGCATCGGGGCCTCGTTGGGGTGCAGCGCGGCGGCGGCCAGGACCCGGCCGTCGGCCCCGGCGAGGTCCGCGGCCCAGCGGGAGGAGGCGACATCGGTGCCGACCTGCATCAACCTGGCGACGCCCACCGAGGCGGCCTGGTCGATGAGTGCGCGGATCTCCTCGCTCGCCGGCTCGGGCGTGACCGCCTCGTCCGCGGGGTAGCCGGATCCGACGATGTCGAGGTGCGTGTGGCTGTCGGCGATCGGAGCCGGGAGGGGCTCGGGCAATGGCGCTGGATCGGGTCTGTACACGCCTCAACCATGCCACGTCGCGCCGCGAGCACCGTCGGGTATCCCGTCTTACCGCAGCTAGAGAGCGGTGCGGCTCACTCCGTAACAGCAACTTCACATTGCCGACATGTGAACCTGACAGCCGGAGCCTACGTTGGCGCTCAGCCGTACACCGGCCGTCGACGCGCACCCGCCGCGCCGTCTTCGGCGGCAGCGGTGTCGCACCGCGCCAGACGTCCTCCCGCCCCCAGCGTCGAATCGAGCCGCCCATGACACGTGACCTCGCGTCCCGTCGGAACCGAGCCGCGGCGCTCCAGCAACGCCTGGCCTCCGCCGAGCCGTCCCCGCAGCTCCGGCTGGTCACCGTGGAGTGGCAGGGCGAGAAGTACCCCGCCGCGCCGTTCGCCGACGGGGCGGCCTGGGAGCTGTTCTCGGCGCTGCCGCGACCCGACTTCGTCCCCAACCCGCGGCAGGGCACCGACTATCCGCACCGCTGGTTCGTGTCGGCCGCCGAGGTGCTGCGCGACGGCATCCCGGTCGGCGTCGGCGACGAGCGGTCCCTGATGGTGCCGCTCGCTCCGGGACTCGACCTGGAGTACGTGCGGCGCCTCACCCAGACCCCGCACCTGGACCCGGCCGCGCGCCTCCTGCTCGACCGCGTGCGGCAGTCCTCGCCGCTGGCCGCAGGCGAGCTCATGGAGCGGCCGATGACGGCCCCGCAGATCGCGCGGCTGCTGGAGACCGCCGCCGTCCCGGGCGGCTTCTGCTACCGCCGCAGGGACGTCGCGCACCTGCGCACGCCGTCCTCGCGGAGCGTCCTCGGCGGCGAGACCGAACCGGGGGACCGGTGGGTGTTCGCGCTGCGCTGGGCGGTGGCCGACCCCGGCGACTACGACGCGCCGGTCGCGCCCGAGTACGAAGGGCTGACGGCGATGCCGTCGTCGGACCGGCGCGGGATGCCGGTGCTCGGCACCGGTTTCGCGCTCTCGGCGGGGCACCTGCTGCCCGAGTACGTCACCGCCGACCTGGTCGACCTGCCGCTGCCCGAAGGCGCGCAGATGGTCGCCTACGACCAGAACGGCTCGGTGATCGAGCTGTTCGCCTACTCGGGGCGGCAGTGGGCGCCGCTCACCGCCGAGGGCGTCGTCGACGTCCCCGGCGTCGAGCTCGGCCGGCCGGCGCCGGTGCGGCGCATCCTCAGGGAGCCCACGAGGGTGGTGTGGAACGGCGAGCCCGGCTCACTGGTCGACGCCGATGAGGAATGGGGCCGCTTCCGGCTCTCGAGGCCGGGCCCGGAGGCGCTCTCGCGCACCGGCGTTGAAGCCGTCCGGCGCGGCGTCTACGAGAAGTGGGTCGCGCGAGCCGAACTCACTCAGCTCGGCTGAACCCGTACGCCGCACCGGGCATACCGGACCATGTACGTCCTACTTCGCGCAATGTCCGGCGCGCGCTCAGCGCACTCGCCCGGCACGACAACGGTCCCGAGCCGCTCCGGACCGGGACCGTTCTCGTTCGTCCGCTAGCTGTGCAGCCGCTCGATCTCCTCGTCCACGATCGACGGGTCGAGCTTGGTGAAGATCGGCACCGGCTTGTCCAGCGGCGTGCCCGCCTGGATCGGCACCGACTCCCACTTCGGGACGTCCGAGTAGTCGCCGGTCAGGATCGGGTACGTGCCCTCGGTCGCCCCGCCCTCGTCGAGGTCGACGACCTCCTCGATGCGCGGCATCGGCGCGAAGACGCCCTCGCCGCCGAGCAGCTCGTGGACCTGCTGCGAGGAGTGCGGCAGGAACGGGCTCATGATCGTCTTCAGGTCGCTCACGGCCTGGAGGACCGTGTGCAGGACGGTGCCCTGCCGCTTGGGATCCTCCTTGAGCTTCCACGGCGCGGTGTCGGCCAGGTACTTGTTGGCCGCCGCCACCGTCTTCATCGCCTCGCCGATAGCGGCGCGGATCTTGTTGGCGCCGATGAGGTCGCCGACCGTGTCGAACGCCTCGCCGGTCGCCGCGAGCAGCTCGGTGTCGACCGGCTCCAGCTCTCCGGCCTCGGGGATGCCCCCGAAGTTCTTCGCGGCCATGGCGACCGAGCGGTTCACCAGGTTGCCCCAGCCGGCCACGAGCTCGTCATTGTTGCGGCGCAGGAACTCCGCCCACGTGAAGTCCGAGTCCTGGTTCTCCGGTCCCGCCGCGCAGATGTAGTACCGAAGCGCGTCGGGCGAATAGCGCTCCAGGAAGTCCCGCACGTAGATCACCACGCGACGCGAGGAGGAGAACTGCCTGCCCTCCATCGTCAGGAACTCCGAGGAGACCACCTCGGTCGGCAGGTCGAGCCTCCCGAGCGAGCCGGGCTCACCGCCGGCGGCGCCCTCGCCGTTGTTGCCCAAGAGCATCGCCGGCCAGATCTCGGAGTGGAAGACGATGTTGTCCTTGCCCATGAAGTAGTACGAGACCGCCTCCGGGTTCGACCACCACTGCCGCCACTTCTCGGGCTCACCGAGCCGCCGCGCCCACTCGATCGACGCCGACAGGTAGCCGACGACGGCGTCGAACCACACGTACAGGCGCTTGTCGGTCCGGTCCTTCCAGCCTTCGAGCGGGATCGGCACGCCCCAGTCCAGGTCGCGCGAGATCGGCCGCGGCTGGATGTCCTCGAGCAGGTTCTTGGAGAACTTGACGACGTTGGTGCGCCACCCCGTCCGCGTGTCGAGCCACGCGTTCAGCGCCTCGGCGAACGCCGGCAGGTCCAGGAAGAAATGGTCCTCCTCGACGAACTTCGGGGTCTCGCCGTTGATGCGCGATTTCGGCTCGACCAGGTCGATCGGGTCGAGCTGCCGGCCGCAGTTGTCGCACTGGTCGCCCCGCGCCGACGTGAAGCCGCAATGCGGGCACGTGCCCTCGATGTAGCGGTCCGGCAGCGTCCGGCCGGTCGACGGGCTGATCGCCCCCAGCGTCTTCTTCTGCAGGATGTAGCCGTTGTCGTAGAGCGTCGTGAACAGCTCCTGGACGGTCTTGTAGTGGTTCCCCGTCGTCGTCCGCGTGAACAGGTCGTACGACAGGCCCAGCGCCTCCAGGTCCTCGACGATGACCCGGTTGTACTTCGCGGCGGCCTCGCCCGGCCGCAGGCCCTCGGCGTCGGCCTGCACCAGGATCGGAGTGCCGTGCTCGTCGGTCCCGGAGACCATGAGCACCTCGTGACCGCGCATGCGCATGTAGCGGGCGAAGACGTCGGCGGGAACCCCGAAACCTGCTACATGTCCGATGTGGCGGGGGCCGTTGGCGTAAGGCCAGGCCAGCGCGGTCAATACGTGAGTCATGCGCCCCATGATAGAGGCCTCTCGGGGGCCGCTCCACAGCTCCGGGCCCCGGCCGGGTCCACCGACACGGCGAGTCTTCCGCGATTGCGCCTGCGGGCGCGGTTTCGGTGGTGCAATACCGGTATGTCCAGAACTCGCCGCGCGGCCGAACCCGGGGCCGACATCGCCGCCCGACCCGAGGCCCAGTGGAGTCCCATCGGCTCCCAGACCGACGGCATGGACGCGATCCGCGCGGTGTGGGAACGGGCCGCCGACACCGAGCGGCGCCGGGCCAAGCCCGGGCCGTCTCGCCCCCGCGAGCCCAAGCGCCTTGCCGGATCGCTCGTCGGCATCCTCGTGTGCGCGTGCCTGCTCATGTTCTTCGCGTGGGTGAGCGCCCCGGCCCTGTGGATGACGATGGGCCACGGCGACTCCGGGACCGTCACGGTCACCTCCTGCTCGGGCGGTTTCGCGCCCGGCTGCAAGGGCGTGTTCGCGACCGACGACTGGTCGAAGGAGCTGCGCCTGACCGGCGCGGTCACCGAGGCCGACATCGGCGCCGAGCTGGACGCCCGCGCCACCGGCCCCGACACCTCCAGCGCCTACGTCGGGGACGCCTACGGGCTCCTGCTGCGCTGGGCGCCGGCCGTCTTCCTCTACATGTGCTGCGGCTTCGCGCTCGTCGTCGCCAGCGGCGCCACCCGCCTCTACGAGGGCCGCGGCGCGGCCATCGGCCTGTGCTGGGCGGCGACCGGCGCGGTCTGGGCCGCCGCCATGGCGTTCGCCTGGTGAGTCCGCCTGCTCCTGTAACCGTGCCCACCGCCGGGGCACTGCCGGTGCGGACGGCGCCGGACGGGTCGTAGAGTGAGACCTGCCCCGGTTTTACGCGTCCATGCCGCCTTCAGGCGCGCCCAAGTGAATTGACCGTACATCCCTGTTCGTAGGGCTCCTCGGGAGACAGCGTGAGTGCATCTTCGAAACCGGTGGCGCAGACCTGGTTCGGACCCATCACCGCCGTGCAGCGACGCGCCATGTTCGCGATCGTGCCGGTGGCGGTCGCGTTCGGTCTCGTCGTCGCCCTGGCGTTCCTGCCGCTCGCGAGCGCTTTCGGCGGCGCCGCGAAGGTCGGTTCCGAGTCCGTGCTCGAACTCCCCGAGGACCTGGTCCTGCCGCCGGCGCCCGAATCCTCGACCCTGTACGCCGACGACGGCGAGACCGTGATCGCCACGTTCGGCGACCAGTACCGGGTGCAGCTGGAGTACGACCAGCTCCCCGAGTCGGTCAAGAACGCGCTGGTCGCCACCGAAGACGCGAACTTCTACGAGCACAACGGCGTCGACCCCGAGGGCATCATGCGGGCCCTGGTCACCAACGTCGCGGCCGGCGAGACCACCGAGGGCGCCTCGACGATCACCATGCAGTACGTGCGACAGGTGTTGTCGTACACCGCGACGAGCCCCGAGGAGGTCGCCGCGGCCTCGGAGGTCACCGTCGAACGCAAGGTCCAGGAGATGGGCTACGCGCTGGCGCTGGAGGAGGAGATGCCCAAGGAGGACATCCTCACCAACTACCTCAACACCGTCTACTTCGGCCACGGCGCCTACGGGATCGGCGCGGCCGCGCAGGTCTACTACGGCACGACGCCCTCGGAGCTGACCGTCGCGCAGGCGGCGATGCTCGTGGGCCTGGTGCAGTCGCCGAGCGCCTACGACCCGATCGACGGCTCCTCCGAGGCCGCCATGGCCCGCCGCAACCACGTCCTCAACCGGATGGTGGCCACCGGTTTCCTCACCGAGGCCCAGGGCGATGAGGCCAAGGCCGAGGAACTGAGTTTGAACCCCCAGAACGCCAACAACACCTCCGGTGGCGCGATCGACTCCGAGTACGGCTTCTTCGTCGACTACTTCGAGCAGTGGTGGGAGCAGCAGGCCGACTTCGGCGACAGCCCCGACGAGCGCAAGGCCCGGCTCTACCGCGGCGGTTACGAGATCGTCTCGACCCTCGACGTCCAGCTCCAGGAAGCCGCCGAGGACGCCATCGAGGAGGAGCTGGAGACCGGCTCGGAGTTCGCGCTCGGCTCGGTCGTCCTGGAGGCCGGCACCGGCGCGGTCCAGGTGATGGCCGTCAACCGCAACTTCTCCAACGACATCTCCGACAACGGCCCCAACACCTCAGGGCCGGGCCAGGGCACCTACCCGAACACGACCAACCCGCTGCTCACCGGCAACGCGGCCGTGCCCGGCTACCAGGCGGGCTCGTCGTTCAAGCTGTTCACGATGCTCGCGGCCCTCGAGGCGGGGATGCCGCTGTCGACGACGATCTACTCGCCGTACCAGTACACCTCGCAGTACGTCGTCGGTGACGGCGTGGCCTCGTGCGGGAACTACTGGTGCCCGAAGAACGCCTCGGAATCGGAGGTCGGCAACTACAACATGTGGACCGGCTTCGGCGAATCGGTGAACACCTACTTCGTGCAGCTCGTCGAGCGTGTGGGCGCCGACAAGGCCATCGAGATGGCCAAGCGTCTCGGCCTGGAGTTCCACAACGCCGAGGACCTCAGCCTCACCACCGGCGAGCGGGCCGAGGGCTTCGGGCCGTTCACCCTCGGCGTCACCCAGAACACGCCGATGGAGATGGCCGCCGCCTACGCCACGCTCCCGGCCGACGGCCTGCACTGCGAGCCGATCCCGGTGACCTCGGCGATCACCGGCACCGGCTCCACGATCGAGTTCGCGACCACGTGCGACCAGGTCATCGAACCGGAGGTGGCGCGCGCCGCCGTCGACGCGGCCCGCTGCCCCACGGGCTACGGCGCCGCGGAAGGCGACTGCACGTGGGGCACCGCCGAGCAGGTCGGCGAGGCGGTCGACGGGCCGGTCGCCGGCAAGACCGGCACCACCGACGAGAACTCCACGAACTGGTTCATCGGCTTCACGCCGAACGCCGCCGCCGCGTCGTTCATCGCCGACCCCGACGGCCCGAACAACTACGTCGGCGCCTCGAACCTCGGCAAGCCCGCCAACGCGGTCGCCGACATCCTCGCCACCCAGTGGGAGCTCAACGGCGAGGGGGACTTCATCCCGCCGACCGAACTGGTGAACTGACGGGTGTGTCCCGTGCCCTAGACTCACCCCGGTGAGCGCCACCGCCGTCCGGCCCGCAGAGCCGCCCGCCTCCTGGCGGCCGAGCCTGCCCTCAGGGCCGCTCCCCAGCGTCAGGGCACGGCTCGAGAGTCGCCTGCCCGACGACCGCCGCCGCGCACTGCTCGTCACCCTCGGCGTCACCGCGATCGCCGCGGTACTGCGGCTCATCGGACTGAACCACCCCAAGGGCCTGGTCTTCGACGAGGTCTACTACGCCCAGGACGCCCACGCGCTGCTCGCGCACGGCGTCGAATGGGACGCCGCCTCGGACGGGTCGGCCTATGTGGCCCATCCGCCGTTCGGCAAGTGGCTCATCGCCGCCGGCGAGGCCGCGTTCGGCTTCGACGAGGTCGGCTGGCGCATCGCCGCCGTGGCGGCCGGCGTCGCGGGCGTCGCGATCCTGGTGCGCCTCATGCGCCGCCTGACCGGCTCGACACTGCTCGGCGGCACCGCGGGGCTCCTGCTCGCCGTCGAGGGCAGCCACTTCGTGCTCTCGCGGGCGTCGCTGCTCGACATCTTCCTGGCGACGCTCATCCTCGCGGCGATGTACTGCCTGGTGCGCGACCGGGACTGGCGCCGGGCCGGCTGGCTGGCCGCCATCGACGACGGTCTCGATCCGCTGCGCGAACGGCCGAGACTCGGCGTGTCGCCCTGGCGCGTGGCGGCGGCGGTGCTGCTCGGACTCGCCATGGCCACCAAGTGGAGCGCGCTGTGGTACATCATCCTGTGCATCGTGCTCTTCGTCGTCTGGGACTGGCGGCTGCGCGTCGACGCCGGAGCCCGCAAGCCCCTGCGCGACACCGTCATCTACGAGTTCGGCCAGAACCTGTGGTTCGGACTGTCGGCCATCGGCACCTACCTGGCGACGTGGACCGGCTGGTTCGCCAACGACACGGGCTCCTACCGGCATTGGCTGGCCGACAACGGGCACAGCGAGCCGCCGGTGATCGGCGCGCTGGTGAACTGGTACCAGTACCACCTGAGCGTCTATGAGTTCCACTCGAACCTGGACTCGGAGCACTCCTACCAGTCGGTGCCGTTCGAGTGGCTGTTCAACCTGCGGCCGGTGGTCTTCTACTGGGGCTCGGACGTGCCGTGCGGGGCCGACCGGTGCGCCGCCGAGATCCTCCTGCTGGGCACGCCGCTGCTGTGGTGGGCGTTCGTGCCGGCGACCGTGGCGGTGCTCGCTTGGGCGCTGTTCAAGCGCGACTGGCGGGCCTGGTTCCTTCTCGCGGGCATCGGCGCGGGCATTCTGCCGTGGTTCGCCTACCCCGACCGGACGATGTTCTTCTTCTACGCCGCCCCGGCCGTGCCCTTCTTCATCGGCGCGGTCACCTGGTGCTTGGGCATGATCATCGGCCGGCACCGGCCGGGCGGGGCCGCCTCGGGCTCGCCGGAGCGCCGCCTGACCGGCGCGCTCATCGCCGGGGCGTTCATCGCCGTCGTCGTCCTGTGCTTCGCCTACTTCTGGCCGATCTACACCGGCCAGGCCCTTCCCTACGAGGAATGGCGCGCCCGCATGTGGCTCGACTCCTGGATCTGACGGCCCGCCGTCGGCAGGTCGGGCCGAGAGCCGGACCACACTCGGCACCCGCGAAGCGGCTGCGCCCCTGTGCTAGAGTTGTCGGCGCCTGGGGCTTTGGCGCAGTTGGTAGCGCGTCTCGTTCGCAATGAGAAGGTCAGGGGTTCGAATCCCCTAAGCTCCACCACAGGGTTCTGCTAAGAACCCTGACCATGAAGCGACCGCGCACGGCACCCGCCTTCCGGCGGGTGCCGTTTTCGCATTCCCGGCGGTGGTAGTCCCTCAAAGGCGCGCTGCCGCCGCGGTCAGTCCCTATAGGTCGGGCCCTCTCGCCAGCCGTCACTGTGCAGGAAACCTCGCACGGCCCGCCGTCGTCCGGCGTACTCCCGCGCCCCGTCGGCGTACTCCTCCTCGCTCACTACTGGAACGCCCGCCCGGCGCAGCACCGACAAAGGGGGCGCGGAGTGCCCCTGCTCCGCCGAAGTGAAGAACTGGCCCCGGAAGTTCTCCAGTACCTGATCCAGCGCCCTGTCCAAGGGGCCGGTCGCCGCGGGGTCCGGTCGGGCGTCGGGAGCCGCGCCGCCCTCGATCAGCAGCAGGGCGTCGTCCAGGGCGGCGACAGCGCGGGCGGGAGCCTTGCGCGGTGCGGTCGAGTGAAAGTAGTGCACGACGGGGAAGGCCAGGTGCTGCTCGCCCATGCGCAGCAGCGGGGCCGTCAGGGAGACCAGATGCTGCTCGAACATGGAGCTGAAACCGCTCCCGGTCCACCCGCAGGCGATGATCTGCTCGGCATCCTGTCCAAGCGAGTGGATCTGTTCGGCCACCTCGCGTTTGTGGATCACCGCCTGGATCACTTGCACCAGATAGGTTATGGACAAGGTCACCAGGAACAGGCCCGACAGCGACGCGAGGGCGGTGCCCACCTGTGCCCCCGGGGTGCCGGGTGCGTAGTCGCCGAGGCCCAACGTGAAAATCGTGTAGCCGGTGAAGTACACCCGGTCCCAGCCGTCTGCGGGCACGGACGTGTGGGAGTTGACGACGGCCGACTCGTACGCGGTGAACACCAGCAACCACCCGGCCCACAGCAGCATCGTCCAGGCCACGAACGTCGATAGCAGTGTGCAAGTCCCGCTCCACCGCAGCAGCCTCCTGCGCCCGGGTGATCCGGTACCGGCGGCGCGGAAGAGCCGCCACACCCCCTCGGCCACCCGGCCGCTGACCGGACCGGTGGACGTGGCCAGCGACAGCGTGGTGACCACGGCGTCGGCCAACGCGACCACGACCAGGACGCCGCCGAGTATTCCGACCAGCAGACTCATCACACACTCACTTCTTCGTCGTCCGTTCTCCCGCAGGGCTGGGGTGTAGCGGTCGCCGTTCGAAGGGTCTGGCCGATCGTGGTGAGCAACCGGCGAGCGGCCCTCGTCGTCGCCTTCGAACGGCTCGCCGTAGTGAACGTATCGTAATCGGGCGGCGAGATCTGTCCGCCCGTGAATCGGCCGCCGAGGGAGAGGCCCGGGCTGCTTTCTCATGACGGACGGTGATCGCCGCGGTCATCGACACTGTGATCCTGTCCCTACAATGCCTTTTCATCCCATCGGCGTTCGTCTGTATCCAATTGTGTCCGCAGCCTTGTGCGGTTCCGCGCGGATCGTTACCTTTATCCATAAGGAAGGTTTCCTTAAAAAAATTGAGGTGATCCCATGCTTCTTCGACAACGCCGACGGCTGCTGGCGCTGATCGGTGCCTTCGTCCTCGCCGCCTCCCTCGCGGCCGGGCTGCCCTCGCTCACCGCCAACGCCCAGGTCGCCTGCGCGGCCCCGTGGAACAGCGGCTCGGTCTACACCGCCGGAGACGTCGCATCCCACAACGGGCAGAACTGGACCGCTCAGTGGTGGACGCAGGGCGAGACGCCCGGCACCACCGGCGAATGGGGCGTCTGGCGCGACGCCGTGCCGTGCGGCGGCTCCGGCGGCGACCCGGGGGACCCGAGCCCGAGCGGCTTCCTCGTCTCCGAGGCCCAGTTCAACCAGATGTTCCCGAACCGGAACTCCTTCTACACCTATCAAGGGCTCGTCCAGGCCACCTCGTCGTTCCCGGCGTTCACCAACACCGGCAGCGACACCGTCCGGCGCCAGGAGGCCGCGGCGTTCCTCGCCAACATCGCGCACGAGACCGGCGGACTGGTCCACATCGTCGAGCAGAACACCGACAACTACTCCCACTACTGCGAGCCGAGCCGGCCCTTCGGGTGCCCGGCCGGGCAGTCCGCCTACTACGGGCGCGGCCCGATGCAGCTGAGCTGGAACTACAACTACAACGCCGCGGGCAACGCGCTCGGGCTGCCGCTGCTGAACAACCCGTGGCTGGTCGAGCAGAACGCGACCGTGGCCTGGCAGACCGCCCTGTGGTACTGGAACACCCAGAGCGGGCCGGGTTCCATGTCCGGCCACACCGCCATGACCACCGGGGCGGGCTTCGGCGCGACCATTCGCTCCATCAACGGCTCGGTCGAGTGCGACGGCCGCAACCCCGCACAGGTCCAGAGCCGCATCGCCAACTACCAGCGGTACACCCAGATCCTGGGCGTGCCCACCGGCGGCAACCTCAGCTGCTGATCCGACAGGGCCGGCTTCCTCGTGGAGGCCGGCCCCGCACTACCAGGCGTAGGCCTCTGGCGCCGGGCCTCCCGGGCCGGGGAAGAGCGCGTCGAGTTCGGCCAGTTCGGACTCGTCGAGCCCGATCTCCAAGGCGGCCACGGCGTCTTCGAGCTGCTCGACGGTCCGCGGGCCGATGATCGGGCCCGTCACGCCCGGCTGATGGAGCAGCCACGCCAGGCCCAGGCCCGCGGGGCTGACGCCCTTCTCGGCGGCCATCGCCTCGTAGCGCTCGAGCTGCGGCCGGTGCCGCTCAATCGCCTCGGCCATGTGCTCGGAGGCCCGACGCCCGGTCTCGGCGGTCGCGCCGAGGACGCCGCCGAGCAGCCCGCCTGCGAGCGGCGACCACGGGATGACGCCCAGCCCGTAGTGCCGCGCGGCCGGGACGACCTCGAGTTCGATGTGGCGGTTGACGAGGCTGTAGATCGACTGCTCCGAGACCAGCCCGAGGCCCCCGCGCCGCGCCGCCTGCTCATTGGCCCTGGCGATCGTCCAGCCCGCGAAGTTCGACGATCCGCTGTAGACCACCTTGCCCTGGCCGACGAGCACGTCGACCGCCTGCCAGATCTCGTCCCACTCCACGTCGCGGTCGACGTGGTGGAACTGGTAGAGGTCCACGCGGTCGGTCTGGAGCCGTCGCAGCGACGCGTGGATCTGCGCGCGAAGGTGGTACGCCGACAGACCCCGTTCGTTCGGGCCCTCGCCCATCACCCCGTACACCTTCGTCGCCAGGACGATCTCGTCCCGCGCGGCCGGACGCTCGGCGAGCCAGCGGCCGATGATCTCCTCGGTCCAG
Organism: Glycomyces tarimensis; assembly: GCF_054776215.1. Taxonomy (NCBI): domain Bacteria; kingdom Bacillati; phylum Actinomycetota; class Actinomycetes; order Glycomycetales; family Glycomycetaceae; genus Glycomyces; species Glycomyces tarimensis. The sequence continues at coordinate 55,350 of NZ_BAAHCB010000002.1, read as the reverse complement.
CCCTGGTTCGGTTTGCGCCCGTAAGTATTGGCGGTGTCGAAGAAGTTGACCCCGAGGTCGAGCGCGCGGTCCATGATCCGGTGCGCCTCGTCCTCGTCGGTGGTCGGCCCGAAATTCATGGTGCCGAGGACGATCCTCGAGACCTTGACGCCGCTCCGGCCCAGCCGTGTGTACTCCATGGTTCCTCCCGGCGATGGTGGACCCTCATGCTAACTCCGTGCGGAAAACCTTTTCCGCTTCAGGTGAGCACCGGGAGGCGTCGCAGGTCCTCGATCCGGTTCGCGTACGGCAGCTCCGCCGGTTCCTCCAGCGAGAAGAACCGCGTCATGAGGTCGACGAGCTGGGCGGGCCGCTCGAGGTGGACGAGGTGGTCGGCGCGGGCCATCTCCACGAACCAGCTCTCGCGGCACGTCAGCGCCAGCTCGCGGCACAGCTCGGGCGGCGTCAGCGTGTCGTGCTCCCCGACGGTGAACAGCACCGGCATCGCCGGGCCCACCGCGGTGTCGATGAGTTCGCGCTCGAGCAGCCGCCGGGTGTTGGCGACGAACTTCTTGAGCTCGTCGTCGCCGAGGTTCCCGAACCGCAGCGTCAGGATGCGCCGCACCACCGCGGCCGAGGCGACGTCGGCCAGCGGGTCGGGGTTCATGAGCATCTCGACGGCCGTCTGCCCGAAGCGCTCGCGTCCGCCCGCGGCGATGAGGTCGAGGACGGCGTGCATGCCCGGGCGTGCGGCCTGGGGAATCTCGCTCATCGTCCCGGCCAGCACCATCCGGGCGATCCGCTCCGGGTGGACCTGGGCCAGCCGGTAGGCGATCGCGGTCCCGTACGAGCCGGCGAAGACGTTGACGCGCTCGATCCCGAGGTCGTCGAGCAGGCGCGTCATCGCGTCCGAGAGGAGTTCCGAGCCGTGGTGCGGCGGCAGGAAATCGGCCTCGCCCCAGCCCGGCAGGTCCACCGTGACGACGTCGGCCGCTTCGAGCATCCCCTGCTCGACGCGCCCCCAGTCCTCCTTGCGCTGCATGGCTCCACCGATGAGCACCACCGGGTCGAGCCGCGGCGCGGGCGAGCGGGCGACGCGCGAGCGGTAGCTATACCCCTCCCAGCGGTGCGTATGGACGGTCGGGGTGACTGGCGTGTGCGGCATGGAGGCTCCCGTTCGGTGATCACGTCAGTGATGCGGAGATACGAGAGGTCACCTTAATGCCGCAAACGCGAATTTCTGGTATTTTGTGGCGCGCCCGAGGATATGTCGCTCAGGCGGGAACGCCCTTCCACGCCGTCCACAGGCTCGCGTACGCCCCGCCCGCCGCGAGCAGCTCCTCGTGCGTGCCCTCCTCGGCGATCCGGCCGTCCTCGACCACCGCGATCCGGTCGGCCGCCTCCGCGGCCTGCAACTGGTGCGCGATCGCGATGACGGTCCGCCCGTGCAGGGCCGCCGCCAGCGACGCCTCCACATTGCCCGCGCTGCCCGGGTCGATCCCGGCGGTGGCCTCGTCGAGGATCACCACGTCCGGGTCGGCCAGGATCACCCGCGCCAGCGCCAGCTGCTGCGACTCGGCGAGGTTCAGCTCGGAGTACTCCTCGCCGAGCATCGTGTCCAGGCCCTCGGGCAGATCGGCCGCCCAGCGCGCGTCGACGGTCTCCAGCGCGGCCGACAGCTCCTCGTCGCCGGCCTCGGGCGCGGCCAGGTTGAGGTTGTCCCGCAGCGTCGCCGTGAACACGTAGTGCTCCTGGGTCACGAGGATGACCTTGCGGCGCAGCGTCTCGAGTGCGATGTCGGCGACCGGCTCCCCGCCGAGCGTGACCGCTCCCGAACGGGGCCGGTCGATCCCCGCGATGAGCCGCGCGATCGTGGACTTGCCCGCGCCGGAGGGTCCGACCACGACCAGCCGCTCGCCCTGCCGGGGGTGCAGGCTCAGGCCGTGGAGGACGTCCGGGCCGTCGCCGTAGCCGAAGGTGACGTCGTCGAGCCGGACGTCGGCGCCCGAGGGGTCCGCGTCGCGCTCGTCGTCGGGCATCAGATGCACGCCCTCGACGCGCGCGAGCGCCGCCCCGCCCATCTGGAACTCGCTGAGCGACATCATCGACCGGAACACCGGGCCGTCCAGGCGCAGCGTCAGCATCGCCACCGCGACGACCTCGCCGACGCTCACGCCGCCGTTGAGGTACCACAGCCCGCCGACGATGGTGACGACGACGGCCGGGGTGAGGAACGACAGGTCCGTGGCCGGGAAGAACCACGTCTGGAGCCGGACGATGCCCTTGAGGCGCTCCATGTGGGTCGCGGCGCGCCCGTAGCCGGTCCCGCGCCGCTCGGACTGCATCCGGTAGGCCGCGACGGTGCGCGCTCCCGCGGCCGAGGCGGTGAGCGTCTCGGCGATCTCGCTCATCGCGGCGCGCTCGGAGAGGAACACCGGGCTCGCCAGGCGCATGTAGCGCCGCGCGGCGATGACGAGCACGGGGGCGCCGACGAGGAACAGCAGGCCGAGCTTCGGGCTGACGACGAACGCGGCGACGGTGATGACGACGACCTCGATGGCGGCGACGGCCACCTCCGGGCCGGTCTTGCGCAGCAGCTCGGCGACGGCGGCGACGTCGCCGGAGGTGCGAGTGGACAGGTCACCGGTCCCGGCGCGCTCGACGGTGCCCAGCGGCAGGCGCAGGACCCGGTCGATGAACGATTCGCGCAGCCTCGCGGCGGCCCGCTCGCCGAGCCGGTAGCCGAGGCGCCGCCCGGTCCGCATGAGCACGAACTGGGCGAGGACGCATCCGACGATGACGGCGCACACCAGGTCGACGCGGTCGGCGGTCCAGCCGGTGCCGATGCCGTCGATGACCTCGCCGAGCATGACCGGCAGGGCCGCGCCGGCGCCCGCTGCGGCGATGTAGAGGGCGATGACGGCGCTGAAGGCGGCCTTGTCGTCGAGGATGAGCCGTTTGACGGCGCGCATCATCTCGGCGCGGCCGGCGATCGGCAGCCGCTTGTCGGTGTCGGGCTCGCTCATCGGGACTCCTGTCGGGAGGTGAGGCTGCGGTACTCGCCGTCGTGGGAGAGTTCGGCGTGGGTCCCGACGGCGCGTATCTTGCCGTCCCACATCCACGCGACGCGGTCGGCGCGGGCGAGCCAGAGCGGGGAGGCGGTGACGACGGCGGTGGTGCGGCCGCGGCGGGCGGCGGCGACGCGTTCGGCGATGAGGGACTCGGTGTGGGCGTCGACCGCGGAGGTCGGTTCGACGGCGAGGAGGATCTCGGCTTCGGCGGCGAGGGCGCGGGCGAGGCGCAGGCGCTGGCGCTGGCCGCCGGAGAGGTTGCGCCCGCCGTTGGTGATCTCGCCGTCGAGCGTGGAGCCGAGGCTGGAGTGGACGTCGGAGGCGCAGGCGGCGTCGATGGCGGCGAGCGCCGCCTCGGGGTCGACGCGGAGGGTCTCGCCGAGGGTCTGGGCGAACAGGTAGTCGTCGCGCAGCAGCAGGATGCGCGCTCGGATCTCGTCGAGCGGGATGTCGGCGAGGGGAATCGAGCCCCATTCGGCGGGGGAGTCGCGGTAGCGGGCGAGGCGTTCGAGTGCGGCGGCGGCGGGCTTGCCCTCGGCGCTGACGATGACGGTGAGGGCGCCGGTGGGAACGGCCAGGCCGGTGTCGGGGTCGCGCAGTTCGCCGCGCGCTTCGCGGTGGGCGCCTTCGTCGGCGATGTCGGTGGAGGTGGCGAAGAACGCGGTGAGGCGGCGGGCCGAGACGCGGGCGGCGATGAAGGCCTGGGCGAGGCCGATGAGCGCGCCGGCGTGCTGGGCGAGCAGCGCGGTCATGCCGAACGCGGCGGACAGCTCGCCGATGCTGATGGTCCCGGGGAGGGCGAGGCGCGCGCCGGCCCACGTCATCGCGGCGATGAGGGCGAGCGGCAGGCTAGCCCGCAGCCCTTGGACCCACGAGTCGGCGGTGGCGACGTCATAGCCGGCGTCGCGCAGGTCGCCGGAGGCGGAGCGGTAGCGCGCGGAGAACTGGTTCTCGCCGCCGACGCCGCGCAGGACGCGCAGGCCGCGGACGACGTCGGCGGCCTGGCTGGTGAGCGTGGCGACGCTGGCGCGGTAGGCGATCTGGTGGTGCTGGAGCCGGCTGAGCATGGGGCCGACGAGGAAGCCGATGACGAACACGCCGCTGGCCGCGACGATGCCGAGCGTGGCATGGATGTTCCACAGCACGACGGTGCCGACGCCGAGCATGACCAGGCCCATCCAGCCGAAGCCGAGCTGGAAGATGAACGAACCGGTCTTGTGCGCGTCCTCGGTGGAGAGGTTGACCATCTCGCCTGGGGAGATGGCGCCGCGCACGCCGGTGCCGGCGGTGTTCAGGTGGTCGGTGAGCTCCTCGACGGTGTTGACGCGTGAGTGCGACTCGGCCAAGAACAGGAAGCGGTAGCCGGCGACGAAGACCCACGAGCTGGCGACGGCGGTGACGACCAGCGCGATCGACCAGGGGAGGAGGTGCTCGGTGGTGCCGGCGACGAGCACTTCGTCGACGATCTTGGCGATGACCCACGGCAGCAGGATCCAGGCGGTGCCGGAGAGGCTCAGCGCCAGGAACCCGAGGAGGACGCGGGCGGTCTGCACCCGGGCGACTCGCCACAGGTAGCGCCACGGGCTGGTCGGTATGGCTGCCGGGGACGGCGGGAGGGCTCGCAGCGGGTTCGGGCTCACAGTCGTCAAACGTATGCGCGGCCCCCGGCGGCGGCAATGTGTTTACCGACGGCGCGTGATGTGATCAGCCCCGCACTTTCCCGATGGACCGGCCGCCCGTTCCCGTCGGAGCCCCGTAGACGTGACGCCGGGGGTCCCCTCCGGGCTACCCGCTTCGGGGTGCGCCAGGTTCACTTCTGCGCGCGCACCAGCGCCTCCGCCGCCGCGTGCAGCCCCGCGGTGAAGCGCGGGTTGGCGCTCATCGCCGGTTCGGCCCGGGCGATCGCCCGCCACGCGTCGTCCTTGTACGTCTCGTCGCCGGTGACCTGGTACGCCTCCAGCATCGCCGCCGCCGCGATCGCCCATCCCGACGCGGTCGGGCCGTCATGGACGTCGGCCGGACGCGTCACCAGCTCCTCGGCGTCGGCCGCCGTGTCGAAGAAGCCGCCCATGCCGTCGGTGAAGTGCTCACGCACCTGCTCCAGCAGCGCTCGCGCCCGCTCGGTCCACTCGCCGCCGAGCCGCAGGAACCCCAGCGCCACGGCCGCGTAGTCCTCGAGGATGCCGGGCGCCTCCGACGCCACACCGCCGAGCGAGGCCCGCGCGAGGCGGCCGTCCTCGGCGATGTGGACCCGCGCCAGGGCCTCGGCGGCGCTCTCGGCGGCCAGTAGCGAATCCCTGTGGCCCGTCCGCGAGGAGTACTCGGCCAGTGCCGCGATCGCCAGACCGTTCCATGCGGCCACGACCTTGTCGTCGCGCCCGGGCTGCGGGCGGTGCCGGCGCGCGGCCAGCAGCCGGTGGCGCACGGCGGCCCACCGGGCGTCGTCGGAGGGGTCGGACGGCAGCAGCAGCACGTTCGCGCCGTGCTCGAAGTTCGGCCGCTGCGCCTCCAGACCGAAGACTCCGGCGGCCCAGGCGGCGTCGTCGACGCCGAGGGCCTCGGTGAGGTCCTGAACCGTCCAGACGTACGTCAGGCCCTCCACACCGTTCGTGTCGGCGTCGAAGGCCGCCGCGAAGCCGCCCTCCGCGGTAGTGCACTGCTCGAGCAGGAACGCGGCGGTCTCGTCGGCGATCCGCGCGAACAGCGTCCCCTCGCCGTACAGCCGCGAGTACAGCCACAGCAGCTCGGCGTTGTCGTACAGCATCTTCTCGAAGTGCGGCACGATCCACGCCTCGTCGACGCTGTAGCGGGCGAAGCCGCCCGCGAGCTGGTCGTAGATGCCGCCGCGCGCCATCCGCTCAGCCGTCAGCCGGACGTGGTCGAGGGCGGCCTCGTCGCCGGTGCGCACGTAGTAGTCGCACAGGAACCGCAGGGCCGGGACGCTGGGGAACTTCGGGGCGGTGCCGAAGCCGCCGTTGACCGGGTCGGCGGAGGTCAGCAGCGCCGCGGCGGCGCGGTCGAGCGACTCGGTGCGCACCGGCGGCGCGGGCGGGCATGGCCCGTCCAGCGGGCAGGCGGCGGTGATGTCGGCGAACGCTGGACCGCTCTGGGCGCCGGCCTCGACGATGGCCGCCCCTTGGTGGCGCAGCTCCTCGCGCTGCTCGGTCCAGGCGGTGTTCACCGCGTCCATGAGACGCAGGAAGTGCGGCTTGGGGAAGTAGGTCCCGGCGAAGAACGGCGTGCCGTCGGGGAAGGCGAACACGGTCATCGGCCAGCCGCCCTGGCCGGTGATCGCCATCGTCGCCTGCATGTACACCGCGTCGAGGTCGGGGCGCTCCTCGCGGTCGACCTTGACGGGCACGAACCGCTCGTTCATGGACACCGCGACGGTGGCGTCCTCGAACGACTCGTGCGCCATGACGTGGCACCAGTGGCAGGTCGAGTAGCCGATGCTGATCAGCAGCGGGACGTCGCGGCGCGCGGCCTCGGCGAGTGCCTCGGGCCCCCACTGGCGCCACGCCACCGGGTTGTGGGCGTGCTGGCGCAGGTACGGCGAGAGTGCTTCGGCGAGCTCATTCATCCCTCCAGCCTGACACATGCGACGATCCCCGGGGGCGGTCCGGCGCGCGGCGGGCGGGCCGGTCCCGGTAGGGCTGGCTGTACCTGCGCACGGGGGCTGGCGGTGCGCGGCATTGGGAAGCTCACCTCACTGCGCACGAGGCGTTTCGCGGCGAGTCTTGAGACATGATTTCAGCTGCACCGCTTCACCAACGGAAGTCACTCCTCAAGGGAGCGACCGTGGTCGGCTTCGCCGGGCTCGCCTCGGGCCTGGCGGCCATGGTCGTCCTGCACGCCACCGCCGGGACCGACCTGGCGCTCGACGTCATCAGCACGACCCTGTACTCGCCGCTGGGCTGGCTGCTGCCGGTCTCGCTGAGCCTGTTCGCGCTCGGCGCGAGCGCGTTCGGCGTGGTCGCGCGCGCCTCGGCGGCGCCGCGCTGGCTCGGCACGATGCTGTTCGTGTGGAGCGGCCTGATCATGCTCGTGGCGCTCTTCCCGACCGACCCGCCCGCGAGCGAGGACCATTCGGCGATCCATTTCGTGCACCGCTACGCGGCGTTCGCCGCGTTCTGCACCATGGTCGTGGTCGGCTTCGCGTTCAGCCGCTGGCTGGGGCGCGCCGACCGCGCCGCCCGGGCCGTTGCGGCGTGCAGTTGGGTGGCGCTCCTCGCTCTGACGGTGACGTCGTTGCCGTACGTGCTCGCGTTCTTCGGCGCCGAGGCCCCGGCTTGGACCGACGCGGCCGGGTTCAACCAGCGGATGACGGTCGGCTCGGAGCTGGTGGCGCTGGCGTTGCTGGGCGGTCGGCTGCGCCGTGGCGCTCAGCGCCCCGAACCGGTCCCTGGGCCCGCGTCGGAGTCGGTCCCCGTGGCGTCGCCGGCGGTCCGCGAGCGGGAGCTCGTCGCGGCCTGACGGCGGCGCCGGTGGAGCAGGAGCGCCCCGATCCAGGAGATCGCGACGACCGCGGCGGCGGCCCACTGGGCGGCCGCCGCGTATTCGCCGGGGTAGACCACGCCTTCGATGTAGGTGTCGATGAAGCCGGTCGGCTCCAGGCCCTCCTGGCCGGCCTGCCGACGGAAGTGGTCTTCGACGGGCGTCAGCGGGCACACGAAGCCGTACACGGTGATCACCAGGCCGTACAGGGCCACCGGCGCGTGGAGGAACCAGCTTTTCGGCCAGCGCCATGCCAGGAATCCGCCCAGCACCACGTACGCGACGAACAGGAAATGGACGATCATCGCGGCGTCGGCCAGGATCCGGTAGCCCACTGAGTGCACCTCCTCCCCGATGGGGGTGTACCCACGATCGACCCGGGTGCACCGGCCTGGGGCGGCCTAGTAGAAGCCTTCGACCTCGAACTCGGGGTTGCGGGCGGTCAGTACCAGCCGTTGTTCTCGGAATGCTCCCAGGCCGAGCAGGGGGTGCCGTAGCGGCCCGCGATGTAGCCCAGACCCCAGTTGATCTGTGTGACCGGGTTGGTCTCCCAGTCGCTGCCTTCGCTGGACATCTTGGAGCCCGGCAGGGCCTGGGGGATGCCGTAGGCGCCGATGGAGTTGGCGGCGTACTCGTTCCAGCCGGACTCGCGGGTCCACAGCGCCTCCAGGCAGCCGAACTGCTCGAGGTCGAAGCCGCTGTCGAGGGCGATGGCGCAGCCGGTGGCCCGGTTGCCGGAGAACTCGTCGCAGCTCGCCGGGATGTCCACTGAGGTGGGGTTGGCGTTCTGGGCGGCCTCTTCGATGGCGGCGGCCTCCTCGGCCTCGGCCGCCTCCTGCGCGGCCGTTTCGGCGTCGTCGAGGCCGTCGGCCTTGGCGAGCGCGTAGTCGGCGACGGCTTCGGCCTTGGTGGCGACGTCGGCGCCGGCGGTTTCGGCGATGTAGTTGACGTGCCGGTACCGGACTTCCTCGAATGCCGCTTCGGCCTCCGCCTGCTGTTCGGCGGCGGCCTGGCTGGGGTGGCGGGAGTCCTCTTCGGCGACGTCGTCGGTGGCGGCGTTGACCGCGATGACCGCGCCGAGCGCGAGGACGAGTACGGCAGCGAGCTTCGAACCGTACCGGGTCAGCAGTGGGATCATCTCTCAACTCCTGTGTCGCGGACGCGCGTGTGGACACACGCCCGCGACACAGCATGCCAGAGGTGATCGGTCAGACTTCGAGCAGGTTGGTCACCATCTCCGCGATCTCCGAACGCTCACTGCGTGTCAGCGTCACATGAGCGAAGAGTGGGTGCCCCTTGAGGACGTCGATGACCGAGGCGACGCCGTCGTGGCGGCCGACTCTGAGATTGTCTCGTTGCGCCACATCATGGGTGAGCACGACCTTGGAGCCCTGACCGATGCGTGAGAGCACGGTCAGCAACACTCCGCGTTCGAGTGACTGCGCCTCGTCGACGATGACGAACGCGTCGTGCAGGCTCCGGCCCCTGATGTGGGTGAGCGGCAGGACCTCGAGCATGTCGCGCTCGAGGATCTCGGAGATGACCACGTCGGTGGTGACCGCCCCGAGCGTGTCGAACACGGCCTGGCCCCACGGGCTCATCTTCTCGCCCTCGGTACCCGGCAGGTAGCCCAGCTGCTGCCCGCCGACCGCGTACAGCGGACGGAAGACGATGACCTTCTTGTGCGTCTCGCGTTCGAGGACCTGTTCAAGCCCGGCGCACAGCGCCAGCGCGGACTTGCCCGTGCCGGCCTTGCCGCCGAGCGAGACGATCCCGATCTCGGGGTCGAGCAGGAGGTCGAGCGCGACGCGCTGCTCGGCCGAGCGGCCGTGGATGCCGAAGGCCTCCCGGTTGCGGATGAGCCGGATCTTCTTGTCGGCGGTGACGCGCCCGAGCGCCGAGCCGTTGTTGCCGCCGAGGACGAGCCCGGTGTGGCAGGGCAGATCGGATTCGGGCGGCAGGTCGACCAGGTCACCGTTGTAGAGACCCGACAGCTCCTCATCGGACAGATGGAGCTCGCTCATGCCCGACCAGGTGGGGTCGACGGCCTGGCCGTGGCGGTACTCCTCGGTGGGCAGGCCGACGGCCGCGGCCTTGACGCGCAGCGGCATGTCCTTGGTGACCAGGACCGTGTCGGCCCCTTCCAGGCCGAGCGCGCGGGCCACGGCGATGATGCGGGAGTCGTTGGAGTCGACCGCGAAACCGGCCGGGAGGCCGGAGGTGTCGACGTGGTTGAGTTCGACCCGGAGCGTGCCGCCCGCCTCACCGATCGCGATCGGTTCGTCGAGGCGTCCGTGCCCGATGCGGAGCTCGTCGAGGCGCCTGAGGCATTCGCGGGCGAACCAGCCGAGTTCGGGATGGTGGCGTTTGGCCTCCAGCTCGCTGATGACGACGAGCGGGATGACCACATGATGTTCGTCGAACCGTGAGAACGCTCCAGGATCCGATAGCAGAACCGAGGTATCGAGGACGTAGGTGCGCTGTGTCAGCACGGTCGCCTCCCGGGTGTCGATGTGTGGGGGACGAGCCCCGTTGGTACTCACACTCTAGTTGGGAGGTGTGTCACTTCGCCACCGTTAAATGCATTGAAACAGTAACTGCTGGTCACTGGGGCGTCAGGAATCCGACAAAGCAGACACGCCGAGTAATCGCGCTACCACTGAAACTCGACCGATCCTCGGTGAGAATGAACATCGTGTCCAACGTGAGCGTCGCCGAACTCAAGTCGGCCATCGCCGCCGCCCTCCAGCAGGTCCGCGACGGCCAGGCCGCCATCACCGCCGCCAGCCAGAGCATCGGGGCCGCCCAAGGCTCCCTGACGGCCGTCACCACCGGATCGGGGCACGACGCCGTCGCCACCGCCCAGGCCGCCCTCGCCCAGGCCGCCTCCGAGCTCGAACAGTCCCTCGCCGCCACCTTCGCCGCCGCCGAGCAGGCCGAAGCCTACGCCGCGACCCTCTAAGAACGGAGACCCCAGTGGACGTCGCCGCCCTCGCGAGCCGGCTCCGCGCCGTCGCCGCCGACCTCCCGACGCCGGGCCTCGACACCGCCGACGCGCATCTCGAAGCGGCCCTCGCCGAACTCAAAGAGGCCTCCCGGGAATCGGGCGCCGAAGTGGGCCTCCACCGGCTCGGCGCCGCCCGCGAACACGTCGGCGCCGCCCGCAAGCGCCTCGCCGAGGCCTCGGGCGCCGTCCACGACTACCTCGACGCCATCGGCGCCGGGCCGGGCGCGCCGGTCACCGCGACCGCGGCGCCCGCGCCGCCGAAGGCCGCGCCCGTCGACCCCTCACGCTGGTGGACCGACCGCGTCAACGAGCTGTGCCGCCGCACCGGCCAGGCCGAGAGCACCGCGACCCCGCCCACGAAGCTGTTCAACGAGCTCCTGCGCGCCGCCGCCGACGGCTCCGCCGACCACTACCACCGGCGTCTGCGCGACGCCGGCCCCGAGACCGGCGTCAAACTCCCCGGACTCGCCTGGCCCCTCGTGCGCAGCCTCGCCGCCGAACACCTCGGCCGGACCCCGAGCGCCCGCGACATCCCCGCCCTGCGCGACCGCACCGCCGACAAGATCCGCTCCCTCGTCCCCGGCATCGAAGCCGAGCACATCGAGACCGCCCTCGCCTCCGCATGCACCCTCGGCCCGCCGAGGCAGGGCGAGGAGAGCGGCGACGCGGCCGCCACCGCCGCGGTCGGCCCCGCCCTGGTCGCCGCCCTCCACCGACTGGCCAAGACCGAGCGGAAGGCGCGACGATGAGCAGTTGGCGCAGACGACTGGTGGCCGCTCTGGCCGACGAACTGGGCACCGCCCGCGCCGAGGCCCGCCTCCTGGCCGAACGCACCGCCGCCGCGGCCGAGACCGCCCGAGGCGAGGCCGACGCCGCCATCCAGGACGCCGGACGCCGGCACGCCAAACTCATCGGCATCCACCGCCGCATGATCGCCACCCTCGAGGCCCGCAAAGAGCAGACCCTGCGCTCGGGCATCGACAACGCCGCCCGCTCCGCCGCGCTCGCCGCCCCGGCCGCCGCCGGCGCCCGCTGGGACCAGTGGGCCCCCGACCCGGCCCTCGGCAAGGGCCCCGCCCCGATGCTGCGCGTCGGCGCCATCGACGACGAGGCAGCCCTCCCCGCCCTCATCGGCCTGCTCGACCGCGCCCATCTGCGCATCGCCGCCGACGCCGCCGACGCGCTCCCGGGCATCCTCCTGCGCGCCGTCGGCTCCGTCCCGGCCGGCCTCGTCCGGCTCCACGTCTACGACCCCGAGCACCTCGGCGGCTCGCTCGCGGCCTTCGCGCCCCTCGGCAAGGCCGGACTGCTCTCCTTCGTGGGCCCCTCCGGCCTCCGCGAGGCACTCGACGCGCTCGTCGAGGACGTCCGGCGCGTCAACGCCGACGTCCTCGCCGGCGAGCACGCCTCCCTCGCCGAACTCGCCGCCGCCACCGGGCGCCGCCCCGAGCCGTGGCGCGTGCTCGTCCTGCTCAACGCCGACATCGCCTCCTGGCCCGCCCACGAGCGAGCCCAGCTCGCCCGCCTCCGCCGCACCGGCATCGCCGCCGGCGTCCACCTCATCGTCGTCGGCGACGAAGCCGAAGACCTCCCCCGCCTCGACTCCGGCGCCTACACGGAACTGAGCGGCGCCGCCATCAGACTCGACGGCCCGCCGCCCGCGCGGACCGTCACCGAGGCGGCCAAGGCCATCGCCGAGAAGCACAGCGCCGGCCGCGAACCCGCCCGGCTCGTCGACCTGCTCCCCGCCCGGCTGTGGGCCGCGAGCTCCGCGGCCGGCCTGGAGGCCGCCATCGGCGAGAGCCCCACCGGCGACCCCGCCCGCGTCAGCCTCGGCGACAACCCACCCCACGCCCTCGTCGGCGGCCCCTCCGGATCGGGCAAGACCAACCTGCTGTACGCGTGGATCGCCGCCCTCGCCTCCACCTACAGCCCCGACGAACTCGCGCTCTACCTCCTCGACTTCAAAGAAGGCGTCTCCTTCGCCCGCTTCGCCTCCGGCAGGCGCGACCCCACCTGGCTGCCGCACGTCCGCCTCGTCGGCGTCAACATCAACGACGACCGCGAATTCGGGCTCGCGCTCCTGCGCCACCTCAAAGAGGAACTGCGCCGCCGCGCCGAGGCCGCCAAGGCCCACGAGGCCACCAAGCTCGAAGAACTCCGCGCGGCCGACCCCGACGGCCACTGGCCCCGCATCGTCGCCGTCGTCGACGAGTTCCAAGTCCTCCTCGAAGCGCGCGACTCCGTGACCGAAGCCGCCGTCCAGCTCCTCGAAGACCTCGCCCGACGCGGCCGCAGCCAAGGCATCCACCTCGTCCTCGCCTCCCAGGACATCGCCGGCATCGAAGCGCTCTGGGGCCGCCCCAGCCTCGTCGCCCAGTTCACCCTCCGCATCGCCCTGCCCAAGGCCCGCCGCGTCCTCGCCGAGAACAACCACGCCGCCGACACCGTCCCCCGCTTCCACGCCATCGTCAACGACGAATCCGGCGTGAGCGGCGCCAACCGCACCGTCGCCCTCCCCAACGCCGGCCACGCCGCCGCCTGGGAACCCCTCCAGCGACGCCTGTGGGAAGCCCGGCGCGCCGACAACACCCCGCCCGCCCTGTTCGACGGCGACCACGTCCCCGACCTCACGAGCGTCGTGCCCCCACGCGAGACCGCGATCCTCGGCCAGACCATCGACGTCGCCGCCAGACCCGCCGAACTCGCCCTCCACCGCGCGCCCGGCCGCAACCTCGCCGTCCTCGGCACCCGCACCGCCGAAGCCGCCGACATCCTCGCCACCGCCGCGCTCTCACTCGCCCGCGCCGACCACGTCGCCGTCGACCTGTGCTGCCTCGAACCCGACGCCGCCGCCGGCGCCCTCAGCCTCGCCGCCGCCCTCGAAACCGAAGGCGCCGAAGTCACCTGGCACGACAGCCTCGCCCAGACCTGCAAGGACTGGGAACAGCGCGCCGACGGCGCGCTGCGCCTGGTCCTGCTGTACGCCGTCGACGCCGGCTCCGCCAGACTCGACGCCGCCGGATCCGCCGCCCTGCGCGCCATGCTCCTCGACGGACCCGAACGCCACCTGCACACCCTCGGCTGGTGGCGCTCCGTGCCCCGCCTGCGCGAAGACCTCGGCGGATTCTCCGCCCGCTTCGACGCCGTCGACGCCTGGCTCGCCCTCGACGTCCAAGGCCCCGAACTCGCGCCCCTCTCGCCCGCCTCCGGCGGCCCCGCCTGGTACCCCCGGCTCCGGCGCGGCCTGTTCTTCGACCGCGCCCGCCACCGCGCCCCCCACGTCGTCATCCCCTACAACGCCACCGAGCGACTGCCCCGACCCGACGCCGTCCTCGACGGCCCGCTGCCCTAGAGGGGTGCGATGGAGACCGACTACACCGACGCCATAGCGGCCTACCTGCGCGAACGCGAAGCCGCCGAAGCCGAGATCCGCGCCGCCGACGAGGCCTACCGGGCCGAGACCGCCGCGCTCACCGCCACCGTCGACACCGCCCGCGAACGGCGCGACGACGCCAACCGCGCCGCCGTCGAGGCCGCCACCCTCGTCGCCGAGACCGACAAGACCGTCGCCGTCATGTGGCGGGCACTCGGCGGCTTCGTCGGCCACCGGCGGACCGGGCCCACGCCCTACAGCGACGCCGGACGCGGCGAACCCGACGCGAAGGCCGTCCGCGCCCGGCTCTCCCGCGCCGGGCGACTCCTCGACCTCGCCCGCCGGGGTGAACTCCCCATCGAAGCGCCCCGCCACACCGAGATCACCGCCGGCGCCATCGGCGCCGTCATCGGCGCGATCGCCGTCGCCCTCGCCGCCTGGACGCTCAGCGGCGACGCCGAAGGCGCCGCGAAGGCGGTACGGCAGGCGCTGGCCGCCGCGACCCTGTTCCTGGGCGTCGCCACCGGCCCGATCGTCCTCGGCGCGTGGCTGTCGTGGCAGTACCGCGTCCGGCCCAGGCCCACACAGATCGTCGCGTGCACCGCCGCGGCCGTCGCCGCCACGTGCGCGCTCGCCGGCGCGTTCCTCCGGGGGATGTGACGAGCGGGTTGCCGCCATGAGGTACACCTGATGCGTCACAGAAACGTGAGGAGACGCGTCCATGCCAGGGATCGACGACACCAGCTCATGGCATTACGGCCCGCTGCCGTCCACCGACGACGCCCCCGCCTGGATCTACGGCATCGTGCCCGACGGCTGGATCGCCGGCATGCCCGAAGTGACCGTCGACCGCGACGAGATGATCATCATCTGCCCGCTCCCCGCGCCCGACCACCCCGGCGACGCCACCGAATCCGACCGCGCCGCCACCGAAGAGGGCCGCATCTCACGCTTCCGCGAGGCCACCCGGGACCTGCGCGTGCAGATCGCCCAGCAGCTGCAGTACCGCTACCAGCGGCAGGCCTCATGGGGCGCCCGCTGCGGCGCGACCACCATGGTGTTCACGCACCAGTCGATCCCGGTGACGACGCGGCTGCGGCAGCCCGAGCGGCTGGTACTGGACACGCTGGTGGGGTCAGGGGTGGCTTCGTCGCGCTCGGACGCGCTGGCGTGGTGTGTGCGGTTGGTCGAGCAGCACGCCGAGGACTGGCTCAAGGAGCTGCGAGAGGCCATGACGAGTGTGGACGACCTGCGCAGGCGCGGCCCGGCCGTTTAGTCGTGGAGCGCTGACGCCTGGGGAGACCGGCAATGGAAGGTGGGGCGCTGGCGGGAACGGTGTGGGGTTGATGGTCGGGCTGCCCTAAAGGCGTCAGCGACGAAGAGGTGTGTGCTCTGTGGAGGTCGGGTCGGCGGGCGTGCCGGTGGGGTGTGAGCGCTGGCCTCTGCGCGGGCGAGCCGTGTGGTGTCTGGTTTGTATTGCGGGGCAAGGATTATCGTGGTCCCGGGCGGCGGAAACGTGAGTGTTTTCCCACCCTAATGGGTGATGACAGGGGCCTTGTGTCCTGGGAGAATAGAGGTATAGCACGAACCGGCGGAAACAGCAGGTTCGTACGAGACCTCAGGACCGAGGGAGGTGTCAGATGGCCAAAGCGAGCATGAAGCCCAGCAGGACCGAGCGGAGCGAACGCGCCAAAGTCATCCACACCGAACTCGATGAGACTGCCGCGTTGATGAACTCGATGCAGGCCCAGGTGCTCGCTCGGGTGATCGAGGCGAAAGCCTGGAACATCCACCGCGACTGCGACGGCTTCTCGGCCTTGCGCGAGTGGCTGGTGTCGACCTTCGACTTCCACCTGCGCGTCGCGGCCGACCTGGCCGCGATCGCCCGCACCGCAGGCAAGTTCCAGGTGTTGACTGAGACGGCGACGTCGGCTGCGGCGCGGATTGACCGGGTCGCGGCAGCCGTGCGCCGCCTGGACGCGACCAAGGCCCTGCGCGTCTACGCGCGGGCTCCCTACCAAGAGCCGGTCCCTTCCCCCTTCGACGCTGAGGTGTCGTGCCCGACGCCGGAGCATCTGATCGCGCAGTACTGCATCCACGCCACCGTCAAAGACGTCCACGCCCAGCTCGACGAGCTCCAGGCCGCCCTCGACTCGGGTGAGGAGCTGTTGGACGGGCTGGGGCAGCAGTCGTTGCAACGCTTGGATCTGGTGGAGACCGAGAACGGCATGTTCGTCCTCTCCGGGCTCCTGTCGGCCGACACCGGGAAGCTGTTCGCCAAACTCCTGACGACAGCGGTGCCGCCGCCGCGTCAGGACGAGGTCGATCAGGACGGGTGCCTGCCGCCGGCGGCGAACCGGCGGGCCGAGGCCTTCCATCAGATGGTCGCGGCCCATGGGGCCGACCCGGACGCGGCCAAGCGGCACGGGCACACCGCCACCCTGCACCTGTCAGTCGACATCGACACCCTCGCCGGACACGACACCGGACGAGTGGCCACCTTGGAAGGCGACCCGATCAGTCTCGGGAAGGCCCGCCTGCTCGCCTGTGAAGGCCTGGTCATCCCCAACGTGTTCAACTACCGCACCGGCGAAGCGATCGAACTCGGCCGGGCCCTGCGCCTGCCCAACAGCGCCCTGCGGCGGAAGTTGGAGTTGGAGCAGCCCGGCGGGTGCGCCTGGACCGGCTGCCACGCCCCCGTCCAGTGGACCGAAGCCCACCACATCCGCCACTGGGCGAATGGTGGACCGACCGTGGCCGAGAACCTGATCCTGTTGTGCCGGTTCCACCACGGCCGCATCCACACCCCCGGCTGGACGATCACCAAGACCGGACCGGGTAAGGCGTTGATCGTCCACCACGACGGGCACGAGGACACCGACCCCGACCTGAAATGCGGGTGCGCCGACTGGCGCACCGACACCGACCTGGATGCCGACTTCGCCGAGGACATCGCGAACGCCTTCCCCACCGGCCTGTACCCCGAAGAATGGTCCGAGACACTGAAACCCGACCTCGAAGCGGTTGCCGAGCAGGCCGAGACCGAACAGGTCATGGCCGCCGCGAAAACCGCCCGCGCCAAAGCACGAGCACGCTTCACCACTCCGACACCCGACCCCGCGACCGCACTCGAACCGGCTTCAGCACCGGCACCCGAACCAGGGCAGGGACAGGGATACGAGACTTCGACACCACTCACTGAACCGAGGCGGGCTTGCGACCTCGTCAGTGCCGCACCGGCACTCGATTACAGACCACCGCCGGTCTTAACCCGCCCGCTGCGGGATGCCGTGGTGGGGAAGGGACCTCATAGGTCGCCAGCTCGAAACCGGCAACGGCTTCGAGCCCCTTCCCATGCCCAGGCCCCGAACCGGACCACCAGCCACCCCGTACCCGCCTCACGGCAGAACTCAATCCGACCCGGCACGAGCCCACCGACCGCCTCCGCGACGGCAGACCGCCTCCACCGTCCACCTGCCACAGCTTTTGTCGCCGCCATAGCGCAGCCGGGCCAGCCACAACACCGACCCCGCCAGCGCACCGGCGGCCATTGCCGGGCCCAGCAGGCCACTCCGCCCGACCACAGCAGCGCCTACTCCAAACACCCGCCCCCGCCACCCCGCCACCTCGTCATCGCTGCCATTGCGCAGAACGACCATCACGCCCGCCCGTCCCCGC
Organism: Glycomyces tarimensis; assembly: GCF_054776215.1. NCBI lineage: Bacteria > Bacillati > Actinomycetota > Actinomycetes > Glycomycetales > Glycomycetaceae > Glycomyces > Glycomyces tarimensis. The sequence goes on along the minus strand of NZ_BAAHCB010000002.1, from coordinate 37,745 downwards.
CAACGCCCCCGCGGCCATTGCCGGGCCCAGCAGGCCATCCCGCCGGACCACACCGGCACGAAGATTCGCACGTGCACGCCGTCAGTTCGACGGGCCGGTGCGTAGTTACTGGCTACTCGTTACTGGCTACTCGTTACTGGTGCGGTCTGACCCTCTACCGGTCGCAGATCAGGAGCTTGTTGCCGTCGAGGTCGGTGGCGGTGAACCACAGGCAGGACTGCTCATCGCCGTTGACCCCGCTCACCTCGCTGCCACCGTCTTTCAGGAGCTTCAGTGTCGTCTCGAGGTCGTCGACGATCAGGTTGCACGTCGCCCACGCCAGGCCGGGCTTCGCGGCGATGCCGCTCGCGGGACCGAGCAGCGTCAGCCTTCGCACCGGTTCCCCGGTCTCCAATACGGCCGCGTGGGCCTCGCTGCTCGCGACCTTCAAACCGAACGCCGACGCATACCACTCCGCGGCCGCCGCAGGGTCGCTGACCGGCACGAACGCGCTTCCGATCTGTGTCATGACACGAACGTACCCAGCCGGTCCGATACCCGCCCACTCCGTCTTCAGCGGAGCGCCAGGACGGCCACGACGACCGCCAGCAAGAACGCGACCACGATCGCCGACCCGATCGTCCACGTCTTGACGTGATGCCCCCGCGGCGTCTCGCCCTGCTCCCTGCGGTGCGCCATCCCCGCCTCCAGTGCTCGATGTGGATATGCGCCGATCCTCATACATCAGGCCGCGCTGTGCCGGGAAACGACCGAATCCGACCGCTCGGTGATCGAAAGCGCCTCACGACGGCGCTCTAACGCGCTCATTCCATGATCGAAGCCGATCCCTTCCATTGGCCTGGCGGCCAGAAACAGTTTTTCGATGACTGTAAGTGATTGATCACGCCTGAAGTGCAAGTAGATCTGCTTGTTTCGAGCTTGAATGAGCATGAGGCGGGAGCCGGGTCGAGGAAGGCCTGTTCAAGACCGGATGAATCGCACATGAGTACCTGCGCGAGAACGGGTACTCACGTAGCGTCCAAAGGACCGGTCCCGGCCGGTGATCCCGCCTGAGATCGACCACTTGCCCTTGAACAAAGGAGCGACCGTGAGCACAATTTCCAAGACCGCAGAACCGACGACGGGGCTGGCGCATCCGCCCACGAACCACCCGAGCCTGCTCGCATGGGTCGCCGAGATCGCCGACCTCACCACCCCCGACCAGGTCGTGTGGTGTGACGGCTCCGACGCCGAGTGGGAGCGCCTGACCAGCGAACTCGTCGCGTTCGGCACGCTCGAGCCCGTGCCGGCGAAGCCGGACTCGTTCATCGCCCGCACCGACCCGAGCGACGTCGCGCGCGTCGAGGAACGCACGTTCATCTGCTCGACCGACCCCGAGGACGCCGGCCCCACCAACAACTGGACGGCGCCCGACTACATGCGCGAGACCATGACCGAGCTCTACCGCGGATCGATGCGCGGGCGCACCATGTACGTCATTCCGTTCTGCATGGGCTCGCTCGAGGCCGAGAAGCCGATGTTCGGCGTCGAGCTCACCGACTCCGCCTACGTCGCCGCGAGCATGCACATCATGACCCGCATGGGCACCAAGGTGCTCGAGCGGATGGGCGAGGACGCCGACTTCGTGCACTGCCTGCACTCGGTGGGCGCGCCTCTGGCGCCGGGCGAGTCGGACGTGCCGTGGCCGTGCAACGAGACCAAGTACATCTCGCACTTCCCGGCCGAGCGCGAGATCTGGTCCTACGGCTCCGGTTACGGCGGCAACTCGCTGCTGGGCAAGAAGTGCTACGCGCTGCGCATCGGCTCGGTCATCGGCCGCGACGAGGGCTGGATGGCCGAGCACATGCTCATCCTGCGCCTGACCAGCCCGGAGGGCAAGGTCTACCACGTGACCGGCGCGTTCCCGTCGGCGTGCGGGAAGACGAACCTCGCCATGCTCGAGCCCACCATCCCGGGCTGGAAGGTCGAGACGCTCGGCGACGACATCGCCTGGCTGCGCTTCGGCGAGGACGGGCGCCTGTGGGCCTCGAACCCCGAGTACGGCTTCTTCGGGGTCGCCCCGGGCACCGACTACCGGACCAACCCGAACGCGATGCGCACGATCGAGCGCGGTCACACCCTGTTCACCAACGTGGCGCTCACGGAGGACGGCGACGTCTGGTGGGAGGGCATGGGCGAGCCGCCGCAGCGGGCGATCGACTGGCACGGCGAGGAGTGGACGCCCGACTCCGAGGGGCTCTCCAGCCACCCGAACAGCCGCTTCTGCACACCGATCAAGCAGTGCCCGGTGCTCGCCGACGAGTACGACGACCCACGGGGCGTCCCGATCGACGCGATCCTGTTCGGCGGTCGGCGCGCGACCACGATCCCGCTGGTGACGCAGGCGCGCGACTGGATCCACGGCGTGTACATGGGCGCGACGCTCTCCTCCGAGACGACCGCCGCGGCGGCCGGGGAGGTCGGCGTGGTGCGCCGCGACCCGATGGCGATGCTGCCGTTCATCGGCTACAACGCCGCCGACTACTTCGGCCACTGGATCGACATGGGCAAGTCGGCGGTCGACGAGTCGCTCATGCCGCAGGTGTTCTACGTCAACTGGTTCCGCCGCGGCGACGACGGCGGCTTCCTGTGGCCCGGCTTCGGCGAGAACTGCCGGGTCCTCAAGTGGGTCGTCGAGCGGCTCGAAGGCAAGGCCGAGGCGGTGGAGACCCCGATCGGGTACTGCCCGACGCCGGGCTCGCTCGACGTCGAGGGCCTCGGCATGGACGAGGCCGACCTGGAGGCGGTCCTGGCGGTCGACCGGGACGAGTGGGCCGCCGAGATCCCGCTCATCGAGGGCTGGTTCGCCCGGTTCGGCGACCGACTGCCGACGATGCTGTGGAGCGAGCTCGACGCCCTGAAGAACCGCCTGAACGTCAGCTAGCTCCGGCGAGCGGCCGTGCCGGGACGACCGGCACGGCCAAAGCTCGTGGGCGCGATCGGTGCGCCTACGCCGAAGCGTGCGGGCCGTGCACGTACACCCGCGGCCAAGCTTGTGGGCCTGTTTTGGCGAGAGCCTACAATTGGCGCTCGTGGCGATCGCAAACCTGCTCTACCGCATCTATGAACGTCGGCTCCACGGTGAGCTGGCGGGCAAGGCGCTGCCCAAGCACATCGGCGTCCTGGTCGACGGGAACCGCCGGTGGGCGCGCGACATGGGGCTCACCGATCCGAACGATGGCCACCGCGCCGGGGCGAAGCACATTGAGCGGTTCCTCGGCTGGTGCGAAGAGCTCGGCGTCGAGCACGTCACGATCTGGCTGCTGTCCACCGAGAACCTCTCGCGGCCGAAGGAGGAGCTCGACCCGCTGCTCGACATCATCAGCGAGCTCGCCGGCGAGCTGGCCGAGACCGAGCAGCCGTGGCAGTTGCGCATGGTCGGCGCGCTCGACCTCCTCCCACCGGAGCACCAGGCCCGCCTCAAGGACGCCCAGCAGCGCACCGCCGAGAAGCGGGGCGTGCGGGTGAACCTCGCGGTCTGCTACGGCGGGCAGCGGGAGATCGCCGACGCCGTCCGATCGCTGCTGCTCGAGCACGCCGAGGCCGGCCTGAGCCTCGAGCAGGCCGCCGCAGTCGTCGACGCCGAAGCGATCGCCCGGCATCTGTACATGACCGGGCAGCCCGATCCCGACCTGGTGATCCGCACCTCGGGGGAGCAGCGGCTCTCGGGCTTCCTGCTGTGGCAGTCGGCGTATTCGGAGTTCTACTTCTGCGACTCGAACTGGCCGGACTTCCGCCGCGTCGACTTCCTGCGCGCCGTCCGCTCGTTCGCGACGCGCAATCGCCGCTACGGCAAGTTACCGGACCGCGACGCCCGCCTCGAAGAGCTCCTGGAGGGCCCGCTCCCTGCTCTCTTCGGCCACGGCCGCGGTGTAGTCGGCCAGGACCGTCGTCCTGAAGCCCTCGCGGGCCGCGTCCAGCGCCGTGGCGCGCACGCAGTGGTCGGTGGCGATGCCGACCACCTCCACCTCGTCGATCCCGCGCTCACGCAGCCAGTCGGCCAGGCTCGTCTCCCCGCTGGAGCCCTCGAAGCCCGAGTAGGCCGCCTCATAGGCGCCCTTGTCGAACACGGCCTCGGCGAGCGCGTCGTCGAAGTCGGGGTGGAAGTCCGAGCCCCGCGTGCCGACGACGCAGTGCGGCGGCCACGACTCGCGGAAGTCCGGCTCGGCCGAGAAGTGGCCGCCGGGGTCGATGTGCCAGTCGCGGGTGGCCACGACGTGGTTCCACCGTTCCCGTTCCTCGTTGATGAGTTCCGTGACTTTGGCGGCTACCGCCGCCCCGCCGGCCACCCCGAGCGACCCGCCCTCACAGAAGTCGTTCTGCACGTCTACCACGATCAATGCCCTGCTCATGTTTTAAAGCCTAGCGACGCGGGTATCGATGTGTCAGGGGTGGGACCTAAAAGGCCCGGGAGCGGTTCGCTCCCGGGCCTTTTCCATGCCGTGTCAGTGCCCCTTGACCTCGCCGACGAGGTGGCCCCACTTCTCATCGAAGACGGGGCGCTCGGAGCGGATGCGCGGGAGCCGGTCGAAGTTGCGCAGCGGCGGCGGGGAGCTCGTGGCCCACTCCAGGGAACCGCCGTAGCCCCACGGGTCGTTCGTGTCGACGATGCGGCCGGTCTTCCAGGACTTGAACATGTTCCAGACGAACGGCAGCGTCGACAGTCCGAGGATGAACGCGCCCACGGTCGAGATCATGTTCAGGACCGTGAAGCCGTCCGACATGAGGTAGTCGGCGTAACGCCTCGGCATGCCCTCGTTGCCCAGCCAGTGCTGCACCAGGAACGTGGTGTGGAAGCCGATGAACGTCAGCCAGAAGTGCACCTTCGCGAGCCGCTCGTCGTACATGCGCCCGGCGACCTTCGGGAACCAGAAGTAGACCCCGGCGAAGACGGCGAACACGATGGTGCCGAACAGGACGTAGTGGAAGTGGGCCACGACGAAGTAGGAGTCCGAGACGTGGAAGTCGATCGGCGGGCTCGCCAGCAGGACGCCGGACAGGCCGCCGAGCAGGAACGTCACGATGAAGCCGAGGCTCCACAGCATCGGCGCCTCGAAGGTGAGCTGGCCCTTCCACATGGTGCCGATCCAGTTGAAGAACTTGATGCCGGTGGGGATGGCGATCAGGAACGTCATCAGCGAGAAGAACGGCAGCATGACCGCGCCGGTGGCGTACATGTGGTGGGCCCACACCGCCATCGACAGTCCCGCGATCGCCAGTGTGGCGGCCACCATGGTCTTGTAGCCGAAGAGCGGCTTGCGGCTGAAGACCGGGATGATCTCGGTGATGATGCCGAAGAACGGCAGTGCCACGATGTAGACCTCGGGGTGCCCGAAGAACCAGAACAGGTGCTGCCACAGGATCGCGCCGCCGGTATCCGGGTCGAAGACGTGGGCGCCCATCTGGCGGTCGGCGACGACCGCGAGGAGCGCCGCGGCCAGGATCGGGAACACCAGGATCATCAGCAGGCTGGTGATGAGCATGTTCCAGGTGAAGATCGGCATGCGGAACATGAGCATGCCCGGGGCGCGCATCGTCACGATCGTGGTGATCATGTTGACCGCGCCGAGGATGGTGCCCAGACCCGAGATGGTCAGGCCGACGAACCACATGTCGGCGCCGACCCCCGGAGAATGGACCGCGTTCGCCAGCGGCTGGTAGGCGAACCACCCGAAGGCGGGGGCTCCGCCGGGGGTGATGAAGCCGGCGACGGCCAGCGAGGAGCCGAACAGGTACAGCCAGTAGGCGTAGGCGTTCAGCCGCGGGAAAGCGACGTCGGGGGCGCCGATCTGCAGCGGGACCAGGTAGTTGCCGAAGGCGAACGCGATCGGTGTCGCGAACATCAGCAGCATGATGGTGCCGTGCATCGTGAACAGCTGGTTGTACTGCTCGGAGGAGACGATCTGCAGTCCGGGACGGAACAGCTCGGCGCGGATGAGCAGCGCGAGCACGCCGCCGATGCCGAAGAACGCCATCGACGTCACGAAGTAGAGCAGGCCGATCTGCTTGGCGTCGGTGGTGCGGAGGGTCCGGGCGAGCCAGGAGCCCTTCGGTTCGCGGCGCACCGGCCAGGGGCGCGCGACGATAGGCGTTGGTTCGACCTTAGGCTCAACCGTGGTCACCTGTGGGCCTCCAGATTCTGATTCCAGGTAGCGAACGCAGAATAGCCTTTCGCCGACGTCACGCTGCGGAGGGGGAAGCGCCGAGCGGCGTGGCGGAGCGTGATCTGGCGATGTGCGTTCGGTAGTTGTCGCTGGTCAATCGCGGGATGGGTCCGCGCAGCGGGACGAGGCCAGGCCACCGCCCGGAGGGGGCGGCGCCGACTCGTGAGCAATCTCCTACGGCTCGGGGGCCGGTTCAGTTGCGGGCGTCGGGTTCCAGTGCGGCGTACACCCGCTTGACCAGCAGCGCGGTCTCGTAGCCGACCTGGCCGAGGTCGCAGCCGGCATTGGCGAGCACGGCCACCTGCGCGCGGTCGCCGACGGCCATGAGCAGCAGGACGCCCTCGTCCATGTCGATCACCGACTGGCGGATCCGGCCGGCGTTGAGCACCTTCGCCGCACCCGTGGTCAGGCTGGCGAGCCCGGAGGTGATGGCGGCGAGCTGGTCGGCGCGGTCGGTCGACAGGCCCTGCGACGCCGCGAGGGCGAGGCCGTCGACGGAGACGGTCAGGGCTTCGGACACGTCAGGCACCTTCTCCACGAAGGAGGTCAGGAGCCAGTCGAGTTCACCGACGGTGTTGTCCTTGGTATCCATCTCGCTGCTTTCTACTGTATTAGCGTTGTTCTTGTTCTGAGGCCGCGGCGATGCCCGAGGCGAAGTTCGTCAGCCGGTCGCGGATCTCGGCAGGATCGAGGTCGACGCCACCGGAGCCGGTCTTGGCGCCCGGAACCGCTCCTGGAAGGAGCTTGGTCCCCGGCGCCCGCCGCGGTAGTTCCGTGCCGTTCGGACCTCCGGCGGATTCGAGTGCTCTGTTCACCTTCCTGAAGGTAACATCCACTGACTCCGCAGCGAGGCCCGCAGTGACTTCAGAACGCTCGGCGACGCTTGCGGAGCTGTGAGTTTGTCCAGCTACCGGCCGTGGTTCAGGCGTCACGCCGGCCTTGCGGGGCTTGGGCACGATCGGTTCGTTGGCGCCCTCGGCGGCCGTGTCGGCGCCCGTGCCGGTCATCGGCAGGTTCGCGGCGTGGGCCGACAGGGCCAGCCGCGCCGAGGAGGCGCGGGGACCGACCGCCGCCGGGGCGGTCGAGGAGTCGGCGTGCGCCGAGGCGGGGATCCGGACCAGCGCGAGCGTGCCCTTGCCCATCGTCGAGTGCAGCTGGACGCTGACCGAGTGCTCGGCGGCGAGCCGGCCGACCACCAGCAGACCCATGGTCGCGGTGAGCTCGGAGTTCAGCTGCGTCGGTTCGGCGAGGCGGCGGTTGATCGCGGCCATCTGCTCGGGGTTGAGGCCGATGCCGTCATCGGCGATGGAGATGACGATCTCCGAGCCCGAGCGCCTCGAGGTGACGCGCACCTGCTGGGTCGGCGGGGAGTAGGAGGCGGCGTTGTCGAGCAGTTCGGCGAGGATGCGGACGACGTCGCCGGCGGGCTTGGTCTCCAGCCGCGCCGAGACCTGGTTCTCGACCACGACGCGCCCGGCGCCCTCGATCTCGGAGACCGCGTCGCGGATGATCGTCTCGACGTCGGTGGCGTGGTTGTACCGCCGCTGCGGGTCGCCGCCGGCGAGGAGCAGCAGGTTCTCCTCGTTGCGGCGCATGCGCGAGAGCAGGTGGTAGACGCTGCGCCACTCCTCGGGGATCTTCGAGTCGGCGTCCGAGCCGTCGACGAGGGATTCCATGACCTGCTGCTGGCGGCGGATGAGGCTCTGGCCGCGGCGGGCGAGGGTCTTCATCATCGCCTCGACGTCGATGCGCAGGAGCGCCTGGTTCGCGGTCTGGCGCAGCGCCTGGTGGTGGGCGGCGCTGAACGCCTCGGCGAGGCTGTCGAGCTCGTCGGAGTAGCGGGCGTCGGTGGCGATCACCGTCTGCTTCTTCGCGGTCTGGAGCAGCCGGTCGACCTCGTCGGCGTTGGAGGCCTGGGAGACCGCGGCGACCGTCTTCGGGAGCGTGTCGTAGGCGGCGGTCAGCGTGGACTCGCGGACCGAGTCGACGCGCAGGCTGATGCGCCTGGCGAGCATCGCCGCCGAGATGATCGCCGTCAGCGCCAGGACGAGGATGAGGGCGAAGGTGGTCAACAGGGTCCGCGTCGAGGAGTCGCGCAGCGCGCCCACGTCCCGGCTCAGGATCTGGAGGGCCTCGGCCTGCGTCGCGTGGAGCGCTTCGACGACGCTTCCCTGCGCCGCCGAGAACTCGGTGGGGGACATGGTCGGGATGTCGCCGTTGACGTAGATGCCCAGGGCCTCGCGCGCGTTCTCGACCTCCTCGCGGTTCATCTCCTGCTGGTAGGTCTCGCTGACCTCGGGCGAGGCGTTGGACTGGAAGACGACGATCTGCCGGTCGTAGGAGCCCGAGAGATAGGAGGCCTCGGCGAGCGGCACGCGTTCGACCAGGATCGCCTCCTCGGCGGCGAGGGCCATCAGGTCGGAGGTGACGCGGAACTGGATCTCGGCGGCGAGCCGCCCGGCCTGGAGCGCCGCGGCCAGGGAGTCGAGCTGTGAGGAGATCTGCGAGTTGTCGACCAGGTTCGGGAGGCGGGCGGCCATGCTGACGAGCTTGTTCGCCAGGTTCTGGTAGATGCCGAACGCGCCGACGACCTCCTCGTCCTCGAAGGAGTACTCGCCGGCGGCGAGCCCGTCGAGGCCGCCGCGGGCGGTGTCGAGCCGGTCGGCCTGGACGAGCAGCTCGGTGAGGCTGTTCTCCAGGACCGGGAAGCGGGCGAGCGCCGCCTCGGAGGCCATTCCCAGGTGCGCGACCGCGCGGTCGGTCTCCGCCCGCAGGGCGTCGACGTCGACCATGTCGGGCGAGCCGGTCAGGACCGCCTCCAGCAGCGGGCCGCCCTCCTCTTGGTGGGCGTCGAGGGTGTGGGCGATGGCGTCGGCGAGTTCGACGAGCACTTCGGCGTCGGCGGCGTCCTGGTACTCGCCCCACACGTGCACGGTCTGGAACAGACCCAGCACCAGCATCCCCATCAGCGCGGCAGCGATCGGCAGCATGAGCTGCATCCGGATCGGAAGTCGACTGGTGCGTTGCCGGGCTTTACGGGACATCGGAGGGCGTCCTTTCTGAGGCGACGAACCGCGCTGCGGTAAGGCTGTGACTATCTTCGCTTGTAGGGGCGCGGGCGTGAGGAGGGGCCTCAGCCGACGAGGGGACGCCCCACGGGATAACGGTACAGCCGGTGCCTCGTGCGGATCGCGAGGGACGTGGCCAACACCACCGGGCCGATCCTGCCCCCGTACATGAGGACGATGGACACCACTTTAGAGGGAGTGGAGAGGTCGCCGGTGATGCCGGTCGACTGTCCGACCGTCGCGCCGGCGGAAGTCGCCTCGAAGAGGATGTCGTGCAACAGAACGTGCGGCTCGAACATCTGCATCAGGATCGCCCCGGCCGCGATGAACGCGACGTACAGCAGCGCGACCGACAACGCCTGGCGGACGACCGCCTCGCTGAGCCTGGTCCGGAAGGCCGAGGAGTCGGGTTCGCCGCGGATCTCCGACCAGATGACCCACAGCAGCACGAAGAACGTCGTGACCTTGATGCCGCCGGCGGTCGAGGCCGAGCCGCCGCCGATGAACATGAGGATGACGCCGACGAGCACCGAGTGGGTGTGCATCTCGCCGACCGGGAAGGTGTTGAACCCCGTCGAGCGCAGCATGACGTCCTGCATCAGCGCCGGCAGCAGCTTGTCGGGCCAGCTCATGGGCCCGAGCGTGGCGGGGTTCGACCACTCGAAGACCAGGAAGACGAAGAAGCCGCCGACGAACAGGATCGTGGTGCCCGTCAGCGTCATCTTGGTGTGCAGGGTCCACTGCTTGTGGCCCCAGTTGCGGCGCGCCAGCTCGAACAGGACCGGCATCCCGAGGCCGCCGATGATCGAGGCGATGACGATGGTGCCGATGATCCACGGGTCGTGCGCGAAGTCCTCCATCGAGTTGGAGAACAGGCTGAAGCCGCCGGAGTTGAACGAGCTGATCGAATGGAACACGCCCTGCCACGTCGCGGACAGGCCGCCGAAGCCGTACTCGAAGTGGAAGCGGAGCGCCAGGACCGTGGCGGCGACGAACTCCACGGTGGCCATCACCGTGACCGCCCGCAACAGGACGCCCTTGATGTCGCCCATGCCGATCGCGTGATTGGTCTCCGCCTGTGCCATCAGGCGCGAGCGCAGACCGAGCCGCTTGCTGACGACGAGACCGAGGAAGGCCGCGCTCGCCATGATGCCCAGGCCGCCGATCTGCATGGCGATCACGATGACGATCTCGCCGAACAGCGACCAGTGCGTCGGGGTGTCCAAGGTGACCAGACCGGTGACGGTGACGGCCGAGGTGGCGTTGTAGACCGCGTCGACCAGCTTCGTGTCGCCGGGACCCGTGTGCGCGACCGGCAGGTACAGCAGCAGGGAGACGATGGCGATCGTCACGGCGAACCCGAAGGGCACGAGCCGCACGGGGTGGCGGGCGAACCAGCTGGAAAAGGCGCTCATCTCAGGTGGTGGCGGCGAACGCCTCGACCTTTTTCGTGCTGCCCGAGACGATGAGGGTGTCGCCTTCGAGGACGACGGTGTCGGCGGTGGCGTAGGTGAAGTCCTCGCCGGTCTTCTTGACGCCGACGACGGTGACGCCGTACTTCGAGCGGAGCTTCGATTCGCCCAGGGACCGGTCGATCGCCTCGGCGGGAGCCTTGGTCTTGACGATCGCGAAGCCGTCGTCGAACTCGATGAAGTCCATCATCTTGCCGCTCACCAGGTGCGCGACCCGCTCACCCATCGCCGCCTCGGGATAGACGACGTGGTGGGCGCCGGTGCGGTGCAGGATCTGGCCGTGCTTGGCGTTGATGGCCTTGGCCCAGATCTCGCGGACCCCGGCCTCTTCGCAGGCCAGGACGGTCAGCACGCTCGCCTCGATGTCGGTGCCGATCGCGACGACCACGTGGTCGAACTCGCCGACGCCGAGCTGGTTGAGCACGGCCGTGTCGGTCGAGTCGGCCTGCACGACGTGGGTGAGGGACTCGGAGTAGCGCTGGACGATGTCCGGGCGCTCGTCGATGGCGAGGACCTCGTGGCCCATCCGGGTCAGCGACTGGGCCACGGCCGTGCCGAAGCGGCCGAGGCCGATGACGGCGACGGCCTCGCCGGTGGCGACCTCGGTTCTTCCGAACAGGTTCATGAGCGTGGATCCTCGCACTCGTCCTCACCGAACAGCTTCATGAGCGCGATCCTTCACGGGTACGCGTTGACTCGCTGTTAGATTCTGCCACTGACCCAGCGTGATCGCGATTCATACCGGCGGCGTCACTCCGCGCGGCGATGGCGTCGCGGGACCGAGTGGGGCGGCGCGCCGGATCGAGCGGCGCTCACAGAAAAGAGGGGGCGGCCCTAAACCCCTCATGACCGCCCCCTCGAACACCCCTAACACTCTCCAAGGATGGAGGAGATTCCGATTCTACTCCGTCAGGACAGCCCTGAGGAAGTCCTGTGTGCGCTCTTCTTGCGGGTCGGAGAACATCTTTTCCGGCGTGTCCTCCTCCACGATGACGCCCTTGTCGAACATCATGACGCGGTTGGAGACGTCGCGTGCGAAGCCCATCTCGTGGGTCACGATGAGCATCGTGATGCTCGTGCTGTCGGCGATGTCGCGCAGGACGCCGAGGACGTCGGCGACCAGCTCTGGGTCCAGCGCCGAGGTGACCTCGTCCAGCAGCAGGATGTCGGGATCCATGGCCAGCGCCCGGGCGATCGCCACGCGCTGCTGCTGCCCGCCCGAGAGCTGGCTCGGGTAGCTGTCGATCTTGTCCGACAGCCCCACCAGCTCGAGCAGCTCGCGGGCCTTGGCCTCGGCCTCGTCCTTCGACCGCTTCAGCGTGTGCACCTGGGCCTCGGTCACGTTGCGCATGACCTTCATGTTCGGGAACAGGTTGAACTGCTGGAACACCATCCCGACCTTCTGGCGGACTTGGCGCAGGTGCCGCTCATTGGAAGGGACCAGCTTGCTGCCGCGCTTCATATGCGACAGCGGTTCGCCCTCGACCCAGATGACGCCGCCGTTCTTCTCGGCATGCTTCACCGGAGTCACGCGCTCCAGGGTCATCAGGAGCCTGAGGATCGTGGTCTTGCCCGAGCCGCTCGGCCCGATGAGCGTGACACGCTCGCCTGGGTCGATGTCGAACGTCAGCCCCTTGAGCACCTCCAGGGCGCCGAACGACTTGTTGACTCTGTCGAAGCGAATAATGGGCTCGGTATCAGTAGTGGGACTTGGCAAGACGGATCTCCAATCTGCGCATCGCGACCGCCACCGGATACGAGGCGGCGAGGAACAACAGGCCCGCGATGGTGTAACCCTCAAGTGCGCCGGAGTAATTCAGGCCCTGGTACTTCTGGACCTGGGCGATCATCTCGATCACGCCGATCGCGAACAGCACCGGCACTTCTTTGAACATGGCGATGATCCAGTTCGCGACCGCCGCGGTCGAGCGCCGCATCATCTGCGGCAGGATCACGGCGAACCAGGTGCGGTGGGTCGGCAGACTCAGCGCGGTCGCCGCCTCCCATTGGCCGACCGGAATCGCTTCGATGCCGGCCCGGTAGGACTCCGAGGTGTAGGACGCGTAGTGGAGTCCCAGCACCGCCGAGCCGACCGCGAACGCGCTCCATTCGGGATTGATGTAGAGGCTGGTGGCGTACCAGACGAACAGCACCTGGACCAGCAGCGGCGTGTTGCGGACGAACTGCATGAACCAGCTGACCGGCCGCCGGAGCCAGGGCGGGGAGATCCGCTCGACGATGGCGACCACCAGGCCCAGGACCACGGCGATGATGCCCGCGACCGCGGTGACCTGCAGGACCGTCCAGAAGCCCTGGAGGACCATCGGGAAGACCTCGGCGGCGATCTCATTGCTCCAGCCGTTCACGACCGGTCACCTCCTCGTCGGAGCTCGGCCTCGGCGGTGGCCGTCTCGTCGTCTTCCAAGCCGCCGAGAGCGCTGGCGGAGCCCTTGCGGGCCTTCCGGGTGGGCCTCTCGATGCCCATGCCGCGCTTGGCCCGGCTCTCCAGCGCACGCATCCCGGTCCAGATGAGCCAGGCGAGCACGAAGTAGATCACCAGGATGACGGTGAAGTGCGGAACCGGGCTCTGCCCCGGTGCGCTGCCGAGGACGTCGGCCCGGAAGGTGATGTCGGCGATGCCGACCATGGAGACCAGCGCGCTGGCCTTGAGCAGCATGATCGCGAACGAGGTCAGCGACGGGATCATCTCCGGCCAGGCCTGTGGGATGACGACCAGGCGCATCTTCTGGTATTGCGTGAAGTTGAGCGCCGTCGCCGCCTCCAACTGGGACTTCGGGACCGCGGCGATGGCGCCCCGCACGACCTCGGAAGAGTAGGCCCCGTAGTTGAGCGCCAGCGCGACGATCCCCACCAGGATCAGGTAGTCGAACTGGATGCCCAGGATGACCGGCATCGCGTAGGCGAACCAGAACAGCTGGACGACCACGGAGGAACCGCGGATCAGTTCGACGAAGGCCCGCGCCGGGGTTCGCACGATGAGGTGCTTGGAGCTGGTCGCCAGCCCCAGCCCGAAGGCGACCACCAGCGCCAGCGCCGACGCCGCCACGGTGACCTGGATGGTCACCAGCAGCGGGTCGAGGTAGCCGGGGAGTGAGTCGATGACTCTCGACCAGTCCATGGTCTGCTCCGCTACTGGTAATTGCCGCCGCAGAGTTCCTCGGCGGTGAGGTCCTCCGGCGGGAAGTGGAGTTCGCGGGTGAATCCGAACTCGGCGACCAGGCTCTCCCACTGTTCGGGGTCGTCGAGCAGCTTCGCGAGCTCCTCGTTGAGGGCGTCACGGAACTCGGTGTCGGCCGGGCGGAAGACCGCGGCGCCGGCGCCGATGATCTCTTCGCCGTTCTCGTCGACGGGGTAGAAGCCCTCAGTGGTCTCCAGCTCGTCGTCGGCCTCGGCCTCGAGTTGGAGGTTCATCTGGGTCAGCGCGATCGCGTCGACGCGCCCGGCTTTGAGCTCGAGGATCAGCGCAGACAGGTCCTCTTGGACGTTGATGCGGTCCTCGGGCATGCCGATGGCCTCGACGTTGGCGTGCTCGGTGGTCCCGTTCATCACACCGATGACCGCGCTGTCGTGCTCGGCGACGGAGTTGATGTCCGACAGTCCGAGCGGGTTGCCGGCGGGCACCAGGAGCGTGTCGGGCATGACGTAGTCGGGCTCGGCGAACGCGACCTCCTCGCACCGCTCGGGGTTGATGAACATACCGGCGATGACCATGTCGTGGTTGGTGCCGAGCCCGGGGATGAGGCTGCCCCACTCGGTCTGCCTCCAGTCGATCTGGTCGGCGCTGATGCCGAGCTGCTCGAGGAGGTAGGTGTGGACGGCGACCGATTGGCCGGTGGCCGACCCGTCCTCGGCGGTATAGGCGTAGGGATTCTCGTTCGCATAGGCGACGCGGATGGTGCCGCCGTCCTGGGCGTCCTCCAGGAGGCCACCGCCCCCGTCTTCGCCGTCTCCGCCGGAGTCGGTCCGCGAGCAGGCGCCGAGCGCGACGGCGGCCGCACCTCCCGAAGCTCCGAGCATCAGGTGGCGGCGGTTCAGTTTCAAATTGTCTGACACGGTGGTCTCCTCCAGAAACTTTCTCGTGTACATTGCCGACCCTAGCGGTCTACTGTAAGTTTGTCGACAATCCGATGATCGACGTTCGGTAACGAATCCGTCGAGAAACCACGCATTTGACGCACACCGCAACCCAACGTTTCGTCCGAGCGTGATTTACGGGTGGCGCTAGGATGCTGACCAGTAGGCGCAGAAGGAGAGTTGACGGCCGTGTCGGATCGCAGGAGCGGGTTGTCGAGCACCCGTCAGGTGGGGCGCCTGGCCCCGGTTCGGCGCACCTCGACGGTAGATCTCATCGCCGACACCATCCGCCACGCGATCCTCGACGGCGCCCTCCCGCCCGGCGCGCCGCTCGGCGAGGCCGAACTCGCCTACCAGCTAGGCGTCAGCCGCGGGCCGCTGCGCGAGGCCATGCAGCGGCTCACGGCCGAGGGCCTGCTCGTCATCCCGCGCCGCCGCGGTCTGGCCGTGCGCACCATGACCGCCGACGACGTCCGCGACGTCCACTGGCTGCGCGCACGGATCGAACCCGAGCTCGGACGCCGGCTCCTCAAGCTGCCCTCCGGTGAGCGGCGGCTGATGCTCAAGGAGATGGCCGCCGAGGTCAGGCGCATGCAGCGGGCCCTGCGCAACGACGACGCCCGCGAGCTCGGCGACGCCTACCTCGACTTCCACCGGCTCCTGGCCGCCGCGGGCGGATCGGCTCGCTTCGAGCGCATGATGAGCACCCTGCTCATCGAGACGCGCCTGTGCACCTTCTCGATGTACGAGAACTTCGAGGTCCACCGCGATCTCGCCGCCGAGCATGTGGTCCTGCTGGGCGCGCTCACCGACGGCGACGCCGAACGGTTCGGCTCGCTGCTGGAGTCCCATCTCAAGGAGGAGGTCCGGCGGCTCCTCGCCGAGCCCGAGCGGGCCAAAGAGGACGAAGACGAGCGTCTGCAGGCCGAGACTCCCGACGAACCGCAGCCCCTCGACCGCCTCGATCTGCCCGAAGGCGTCTGAGCCCGGTCCCGCCGGCCCCCGAAGCTCGCCCTTGATCACGCTGCCTCTCAAGTAGAACGGGCTGCGTCATTATTCCGACTCTTCACATTCCGCTCGTGGATTGTCCGTTGTGAAATTGATATAAACAGGGCTCCAGTCCCCCGGACAAAACTCGAGACGGAGCCCAAAATGATATATCCCCGGCGAATCTCCACATTGGTGGGCTCTGCCATCACCGCGATGCTCACCGCCGTCCTTTTCATCCCCGCCTCGGCCCAGGCGCAGACCGTCGAATACGTCGCACTCGGCGACTCCTACGCCTCTGGGCTTGGCACGCGCGCCTACCTCGACGACGGCTCCGGTTGCAGCCGCAGCGAGTACGCCTACCCGAGCCTGCTCGCCGGCGACCTCGGCGCGGACTTCACCTTCGCCGCATGCTCGGGCGCCAAGACCGGCGACCTCATCGCCGAGCAACTGGGCTCCTTGTCGTCCGGCACCGACCTGGTCACCGTCACCATCGGCGGCAACGACACCGGCTGGTCCTCGGTGATCCAGCAGTGCGCCTACCCCTACCCGTTGACGTGCGACGGCCAGATCGACGCGGCCGAGCGCTACATCCAGAGCGAGCTGCCCGGTCGCCTGCGCGCCGCCTACGACGCCATCGTCAGGGCCGCGCCGAACGCCGAGGTGATCGTGCTGGGGTACCCGCGTCTGTTCAACGGCGAGGAGTGCAACGCCATCACCAGGATCAGCCCCGCAGAGCAGGCGCGGCTCAACTCCGCCGCCGATCTGCTCGCCGCGGCGATCGGCTCGGTCGCCGGCGACTACGGCTTCCGGTACGTCGACGTCCGGGGCCGCTTCGACGGGCACTCGGTCTGCGACGACGCCGAATGGCTCAACGGGATCTCCTGGCCCATCGCCGAGTCCTACCACCCCAACCGCGACGGCCAGAACGCCGGCTACTTCGGCGCACTGTCCAACGTGCTGTGACACGAGACGACGAGGGCCCCGCCGGTGAGTCCGGCGGGGCCCTCACAATCCGTCGGATCTATTCCATGAGGTTGGCGGCCTCGCTGTCGCAGATCAGCCAGGTGTCGTTCTCCTTGACCATGTCGAGGCTCATCTCGGTGTCGATGGGCGTGGAGCCCAGTTCGGCCATCGTGATCTCGCCGGTCATCGTCACGTCGACGACAGCGGTGTCACCGCTCTCGGAGGATCCTGTGATCTCGTAGTCGGCGCTGTACTCGGCGCCTTCGAGCATCTCCTCCATGCCCTCCAGCTCCGCCGCGTCGGTGGACTCCTGGATCATGGTGTCGATGTCGCTCTGCGCGCTCTCGCACAGGTACGGTCGAATGTCCTCGAACAAGCCCGGCAGGTCGGAGAAGCCGTTCGCCTCCAGCGACGAGATCGTCGTGTCCATGTAGTTCTGGACGACGGTCTCCGGGGAGTCCCCGGCCGAAGGCGCGTCACCGGCGCCCCCGCTCCACGGCTGCCAGATCACGAGGGCGATCGCGGCGATGAGGACGACGGCGCCGATGGAGACGCCGATGATCAGGCCCGTCTTCGACTTCTGCGGCGGCGCCGGCGGGAAGCCGGGAGGCTGCTGGCCGTATCCGGGCTGCTGGCCGTAGCCAGGTTGCTGCCCGTATCCGGGCTGCTGGCCGTAGCCAGGCTGCTGCCCATAGCCGGGCTGCTGGCCGTACCCCGGCTGCTGCGGCTGCTGGCCGTACCCCGGTTGCTGCCCATAGCCGGGCTGCTGTCCATAGCCGGGCTGCTGCGGGGAGTAGCCGCCGGGTTGCCCTTGAGGCGGTTGCTGGTTCGGGTCGTAACCCGGGTTCTGCGGCGGATAGGCCATGATGCGTCCTCATGTCTTACGGTGCTGTCGCACCAAGTTAACACGCGGGTGCGACTCGGACATGCCCCCGCGAGATCGCGGCTACTCGCCGCCCTCCTCGGCCGCCGCCTCCTCACTCTCGCCCGAATCGAACGGCACCTGGCTCTCGCCGCTCGGGTCGAGCTCGCTGCGGGCCTCCTCCGGATCGAGGACCGCGCCGGCCTGCACGAGCGAGAGCACCGATTCGGGCACCCCGACCGGTTCCACGCTGCTGTAGCCGAGCAGGGCCTTGGTGGAGCCGTGCTGCGTGCCGGAGTCCTGGATGCCGAACTTGTAGCCGAGGCTGTCGATCAGGTACGTGACGCTCTTGACGGTCGTGCCCGGCTGCTGCTGGGGGCTGACCAGCGCCGCGTGTCCCGAGGGCAGGACCGTCTGGGCGACCGGGTCGCCGGTGGCGATGATCGTGCCGTCGTCCATCGTGATCGACTCGGCGTGGTCTGTGAGCAGCTTCGGCGCCGTCTCGTACGTGCCGATCACCATGTTCGCGGCCTCGCCGGTCGCGGTCGGGTCGAAGGTGCTGCACACCGCCGGGCGGTTGCCGGACACCGTGACCGGTTCGGCAGGGATGGCCGCCGGGAACGAGCCCTCCTCGTAGTCGCCCTGTGCGCCGTGCTCGGTCAGGTGCGTGGAGTTGATCTCGAGAGTCACGCCGGCGCCGTACTCCGGCTCGAGGAGCTGGCGCATGACATCGGAGATCGGCGCGAACGTCGCCCCGTCGGCCCCTTCGATGAGGACGTACAGCGACGAGCCCTCCTGGACCGGCTGCCCGTAGTTCGCCTCGATGCCGTCGATCGTCACGTCCGAGGGGGTGCCGAACTCGGGCCGGGGGGTGATGGCCAGGTCCGGTCCGGGCGAGATGGTGTCGATGACTTCCTTCTTCACCGTCGCCACGTCGTCCTCGTCGTGGCCGACCTTGTTGAAGTACTCATCGTCGGCGATCTTGTACTTGCGGTTGCTCGTCAGCAGGTAGATGTCGCCCTCGACGGTCCGCGCGTAGAGCCACTGCTCGCCGAGCGGCTCGGCGGCCGGCATGTCCGGCTCGCTGTCCTTGGCCACCGCCACCTGCACCAGGTGCTCGTTGCGGCCGTCGCGCACCGGCGAGGAGCACACGTGCCACAGCTCGTTCTGCAGCAGGCTGTCCGGCGGCGGCGGGGACGGCGGGGCGCCCTCGATGCCGATCGTGAAACCGCGCGGGTAGCCCGAGAGCGACTCGGGCTTCAACGACTGCGTCGGCGGCTCGTCCTGGTAGGGGCTCGACAGCAGCAGCAGCGCCGAGGTGTAGTTCGCCACCGGCCACAGCTTCAGCGGGTCGTCCTCGGTCGGCTCCTTGCCCGACATCGTCGTGTAGACGTAGATCGCGTTGGTGCCCTTCTCGAAGATGATGTGGTTCGCCATCGGATCGTCGTTGCCCTTGTTGAGCAGCGCGGCGATGAGGAACCCGCCGAGGATGAGCACCATGATCATCACCGACGCGAAGATCGAGACGCCGATGCGTCGCAGCGGGCGCTCGACCGAGTCGGGGTTGGCCAGGACCAGCGCCTGGTTCATCCGCGACGTGATGAAGCGGTGGGCGTCCACCTGCTCGCGGCGGGAACGCATCTGCGGCATCGAAATTCGCCTCTCTCGGAAACGGCTCGGGGGTCGGGGAGCTAGCCCTTGATCGACAGCGCGAAGGTGTACAGATTGCAGATCCAGCCGGCCAGCGGCAGGATCGACACGATCAGGAGCGCCTCGCAGATGTCGAGCAGGCGGCCCCACGTCGGCGCGATCTTCTTGCCGGCCACGGCCAGGCCGTAGACCATCGCGATCACCGTCAGCAGGGCGAGCGCCCCGAGGATCGCGACCAGGCGGACGAGGGTGTCGCCGCCGAGGAAGATCGCCGTGAGCACGACGGCCAGGCCGCCCATGCCCGAAGCGAGCATGACGATGCGGGCCGGGCGGTCCTCGATCGTGCGCGAGCGGCTCAGCAGGACCAGTGCGATGACGGTGGCCAGGATGACGCCGGGCACGGTGCCCGAGAAGGCCAGCGCGATCGCCGAGACCAGGCCGACGACGGCCGCGAAGGCGTACAGCGCCTCCAAGTAGTTCCCGGCGTGCTCGGAGAGCTTGAGGATCCGCTTGCCGTCGACGGGGTCGGAATCGCCCTCCTTGAGCTCCTCGGTGGTGGACGGCAGCTGCGGGGTGGGCACCATCGCCATGGTGAGCGACAGCCGCGGGGCGGCCGGCAGGATCGCCAGGGCCAGCGGCGCGGCGATGGCGGCGCCCGTCGCGGCGGTCGAGGGGTCCGAGGAGGTGTCGATGAGCATCATGAAGGCCACGGCGATGGCCAGGACGATCGCGCCGAGGATCGAGGTGATGAACACCGGGGCCGAGGCCATGTCGCCGACGGCGACCATGCCCAGCACGCTGAACAGCAGGATCGCGCTCGCCGCGATCATGACGTGCGGCGCGGCGAGCTCGGAGATCGTGGCGTCCCCGGCCGCGATGAGCAGGCCGCCGACGGCGGCGTAGAGCACGGCGGTGACGCCGAAGTAGGTGGCCGCGCGGGAGTCGCCGACGGCGCGCGAGAGCAGCGCCGAGGCGCCGACGAGGATCGCCGCGACGCCGAGGGCCACGATCGCGCCCGGCAGCTGCGGCGGCCCGGTGAACAGGACCGCGATCGCGCCGGCGGCGAGCGCGGCGGTGCCGACGCCCACGGCGAAGCGCTTCGTCGCCATGTGGTCCCAGCGGTTGCCGCGCTGCTCGGTGGCGGTGGCGACGGCGTCGATGACGTCGTCGAAGACGATCTCGGGCTTGGCGGCGTCGGCAGGGTTGAGGTACAGCATCTCGCCGTCGTTGATCGACAGCTGCGAGCACGAGTGCCCCGTGTCGAGCGGCTCCTCGCCGAGCCGGGAGAGGATCCAGCCGCCGTTGTCGCCGGCCTCGTCGATGTAGTACTCGCCGGCCTGGTGCAGGATCGTCGGCAGCAGGTCCGATAGAGGAACGTCTGAGGGCAGCGCGAGGTCGATCCTGGTCCGAGGACTGACGATCGTCACCCTGCTGAGGGTGGCCGACTTGGTGCTCACCGCACGAACCTCCGGGTCGGGTCGAGTTTGGGGGACTTGTACAGGATAAGGCCACCGCGCAAGCGGGCACGCGCGCCCAGTGGCGATGCGGCTCTACCCTGATAGTGCGATACTCGACAGAGCGCACTTATATCTTTTATACGGCAACGCTGAATTACGGCTCGCCAGCTTCACCGTGGATCCCGAATCACGGCTCGCAAGCTGCGCCGTGGTGGCGCGTCCCCCGGTGAGTACAAGGACCCATTGTGACGACCAAACTGTTCCGCAGGCCGCCGCGTAAACGCGGTCCGCAGGCTCCGCGCGGCGACATCTTGCTCGAGTCGCCGCCGGACATGCCCGACCCGCAGCCGAAATCCATCGGCCAGTATCTGATGATCCTGCCGATGCTGTGCGGTGCCGCCGCGATGACGCTCATGATGATGCGTCGCGGCGGGGCGACCGGCGGTGGCATCGACCCGCTCATGATGGCCATGGGCGCCATGATGGGCGTGTCCATGATCGGCATGATGGCCACCAACATCACCTCGAACCGCGGCCAGAAGAAGGCCGAGTTCAACGCCGACCGGCGCGACTACATGCGCTACCTCAACCAGGTCCGCCGCCGCGCCCGGAAGGGCGCGGAGCGGCAGTGGCGGGCGGCGCGCTGGCGCCACCCCGATCCGCGCGCCCTGTGGTCGCTGGTCGGCTCGAGGCGGATGTGGGAGCGGCGCTCGAAGGACGACGACGCGCTCGACGTGCGCGTCGGCGTCGGCAAGCAGCGCATGACGATGAAGCTGGTGCCACCGGAGACGAAACCGGTCGAGGACTTGGAGCCGATGACGTCGATGGCGTTGCGCCGCTTCGTGGCCGCGCACTCCAACGTCATCGACATCCCGAGGTCCATGAAGTACACCGAGGCCGGGCGCATGGTCCTGCGCGGGGAGCGGGCCCTGGTGATGGACAACCTGCGGGCCCAGATCTGCCAGCTCGCGGTGCTGCACTCGCCCGACGACGTCCTGGTCGCCGTCGTCGCCGACAACGACCGGATGCCCGAGTGGCACTGGATGAAGTGGCTGCCGCACCTCCAGCACCCGTCCGAAGAGGACGGCGCCGGACCGGTGCGCATGTTCTACAACTCCACCGGCCAGCTCGAGACCGCGCTGCGCGAGCAGCTGTCGAGCCGCGCCGGGTGGTCGCCGGGGGCGACGGCCGCCGAGGGCGAGCGGCACCTGCTCATCATCCTCGACGGAGGCGAGATCGACCCGACGGGCATCATCGCCGCCGACGGCATGGCCGGGGTGACGGTCTTCGACTTCTCCGGCTATCTGCCCCGCAAGCCCGGGCCGCACATCAAGCTGTTCGACGTCACCCCCGAGGAGATCCGCACCGACCAGGCCGGACGCAAGCGCGTGCTGGGCAAGCCGGACCGCCTCTCCTACAACCAGGCCGAGGGCATCGCCCGCAGCCTGAGCCCGTGGCGGCTGACGCTCAAGGGCGCCGGCGGCTCCACCGAGTCCGGCGACGAGGACGCCTCGCCGATGGCGAACCCGTCGAGCCTGCCGGAGATGCTCGGCTTCAACGACTCCGCCGCGCTCGACCCGGCGATCCACTGGCGCGAGAAGCCGATCAAGGACTACCTGAAGGTCCCCATCGGACCGGGCCCGGACGGCGGCATCGTCGACATCGACTTCAAGGAGGCCGCCGTCGGCGGCATGGGCCCGCACGGCCTGCTCATCGGCGCGACCGGTTCGGGCAAGTCCGAGGTGCTGCGCACCATCGTCGGCTCCCTGATCGCCACGCACTCCTCCGAGGAGCTCAACTTCATCCTCGTCGACTTCAAGGGCGGCGCGACGTTCGCGGCCCTCGACGAGCTGCCGCACGTCTCGGCGGTCATCACGAACCTCGCCGACGAGATCGAGCTGGTCGACCGCATGCAGGACGCCCTGGAGGGCGAGTTGGTACGGCGCCAGGAGGAGCTGCGCCGGGCCGGCAACTTCACCAACCGGTGGGAGTACGAGAAGGCCCGCGCCGCGGGCCAGCCGCTCGACCCGATGCCGACGCTGCTCATCATCGCCGACGAGTTCTCCGAGATGCTCGTCGCGAAGCCGGAGTTCATCAACCTGTTCCTCCAGATCGGACGCATCGGGCGTTCGATCGGCGTGCACATGCTGCTGGCCTCCCAGCGCCTCGAGGAAGGCAAGCTCAAGGGCCTGGACACGTTCCTGTCCTACCGGGTCGCACTGCGCACCTTCTCCGCCCAGGAGTCGCGCACGGTCATCGGCACCGGCGCGGCCTACGAGCTGCCGCAGCAGCCGGGCCACGGCTTCCTCCAGGTCGGCACCCAAGACCTGGTGCGCTTCCGCGCCGCCTACGTCGGTGGCGCCTACAAGCCGCCGAAGCGGGTCGCCTCCCGCGCCGAGCGCATCGCCGCCGTCCAGCACAAGGTGCAGCGGTTCCTGCCCGGCCGCGTCGAACTGCCGCCCGAACCCGAGGTCGACGAGGAACCGGAGGAGGAGCTGCCGCAGACCGCGGCCGACGAGGAGAACGAGAAGCTCTCCGACCTCGAGGTCATGGTCAACAACTGCCTCGGCATGGGCCGCCCGGCCCACCAGGTGTGGCTGCCGCCGCTGAACGAGCCGCCGACGCTCGACCAGCTGCTGCCGCCGCTCGAGACCGACCCGGTGCGCGGGCTCACCCCGACGGGCTTCGCGCTCAACGGGAAGCTGCACGCCGTCCTCGGCGACGAGGACCGGCCGTTCGAGCAGAAGCGCAGCCCATTCATCGTCGACCTGTCCGGCGCGCAGGGCACCGTCGCCATCGCGGGCGGGGCACAGTCCGGTAAGTCGACGATGCTCAGGACGCTCATCGGCTCCATGGCGCTGACGCACACGCCGCGCGAGGTCCAGTTCTACTGCCTCGACTTCGGCGGCGGCACGCTGCGCGGCATCGAGGACCTCCCGCACGTGGCCGGCGTCTTCGGCCGCCAGGAGGAAGAGGGCGTGCGGCGCACCATTCAGGAGGTCATGTCCATCCTGAACGAGCGCGAGGCCTTCTTCACCGCCAACAAGATCGACGGCATGGGCTCCTACCGGCGCATGAAGGCCGAAGGGCGGTTCCAAGACGACCCGTACGGCGACGTCTTCCTCGTCGTCGACAACTGGCTGACCCTGCGCGAGGACTTCGAGCCGTTCGTCGACCAGGTCAGGGCCATCGGCAACCGCGGTCTGGCCTACGGCATCCACGTCATGGTCACCTGCACCCGCTGGGGTGACATCCGCATGAACATGCGCGACATGTTCGGCCTCAAACTGGAGCTGAAACTCTCGGACAACATGGAGTCCGAGATCGACCGCAAGAAGGCCGCGAACGTGCCGAAGAACCGGCCCGGCCGCGGTCTGTCGCTCCAGAAGCTCCACTTCCTGTCGGGTGTGCCGCGCATCGACGGGATCCGCGACGGCGACGACCTCTCGGGCGGCGTCGAGGACTTCGTCAAGAAGGTCAAGCAGGCCTGGAGGGGCCCGGCGTGCCCGCCGGTGCGGCTGCTGCCGCGCGAGCTGCACGTCACCGACTTCCTCCAAGCCGTCGACCGGTCCAAACCGGGCATCCCGATCGGCCTCAACGAGGCCGGCCTCAAGCCCGTGTACTTGGACTTCCAGCAGGAGCCGCACATGCTCATCCTGGGCGACTCCGAGTGCGGCAAGACGAACCTGCTGCGGCACATCGCCAAGCAGATCCAGTCGACGTACACGCCGCAGGAGGCCAAGGTCATCATGGCCGATTATCGGCGCGGCATGCTCGAGGAGATCGCGAAGCCGACACTGCTGGACTACGCCATGTCCGGCAAGCAGTTCGAGCAGTCCTGCAAGAACCTCAAGGGGCCGATCGAGAAGCGGCTGCCCGGCGACGACGTCTCGCCGGCGGCGCTGCGCGACCGCTCCTGGTGGACCGGGCCCGACCTGTACCTCATCGTCGACGACTACGAGATGGTGGCGACCAGGCAGAACCCCATGAGCATCCTGACCGAGCTCATCCCGCAGGGCCGCGACATCGGCTTCCACATCATCATCGCCCGCCGCTGCACCGGCGCCGGGCGCTCGATGATGGACCCGGTGATGGGCCAGATCAAGCAGCTCGAATCCCCCGGCCTGCTCATGAGCGGCCGCAAGGAGGAGGGCGCGATCTTCGGCAAGCTGCGGCCCAGCCCGCAGCCCGCCGGCCGTGGCACCCTGGTGCGCCGCAAGGACGGCGAGCAGCTCATCCAGACGACGCTGCTCCCGCCGAACGGCTCGTAACGACAACCGAATGGCCGCCGACCGCGCTGCGTCGGCGGCCATCCCCATGCCCGACCCCCACCTGCAGGAGACCGATGGGCACCCCGAGCCCGAAGACCAGGCCACCCAAACGCGTCCAGATCCTCCGAACGGCGCTGCTCGTGCAGACCGCCATGGTCGTGGCCCTGTGGCTGTGGGTCTGGCGCGCGCTGCAGGGCTACGCCTGGGTCGGCGGCGGAGTCGAGACGAACCTGTTCGAGCGCGGCCTGTCGTACCTCCTGGTGCTCGCGCCGACGATCCCGGTGAACCTGCTGGCGATCGTCTGGCTCGGCAGGGGCGGCAGGCGGTCGCAGCTGTACCTCGTCACCGCCGGGGTCCTGGTCTCGGTCCAGCAGATCCTCCTTTTGACGCCCGTCGACCCCGGCCGGTCGATCGCTGCGGGAGTGATCTTCGCGCTGTTCATCGGCCCCGTAGCGTTCGCCGCGCTGGCGCTCGCGATGACCGACAAGTCGAAACGCTGGCTCCACCGGGCCGAACCGCGTCCCGTGCAGAGGCTCGTGGCCGCCGATAGCCTCTGCTGGGCCATGGGGTCGATCCTGGCGGTGAGCGTGACGTTCTCGATGGGCGAATGGGTGGAGGCGTCCACCGAGACCGGCCCGCCGGTGGGGGAGTACGACGAATCGGACGTCTGGCCGCGCATGGAGGAGGCCGTGACCGGCAGCGCGGTGAGCCTCGAAGGCTTCCCCGGCTTCGTCAGCCGCACCGTCGAGGTCACGCCGTGCGGCTACCGGACCGAGGCGGGCCTGCGGACCTACCGGTACTGGATCGTCTACGAGCTGGCCGACTTCGCGACCACCGAGGCGGCGTTCACCGACGCGGTGCGCGAGAGCTGGAGCGGCGATGACCACGAGATCCTGCACGACGGCACGACCTACGAGGACCACACCACGATGACGGCCCGCAGAAGCGACCAGCTGACGCTGTTCCTGAACCTCGGCGACGACGCGGCGCTGGAGGTCCAGAGCGGCTGCCTGGAACGGGTCGACGCCCACGTCCAATGCCTGGAGGCCCAAGGCGGCGTCATGCCCGAGGCGGACACGATCAAAGGACTGCCCTGCACCGAAGAGGACTAGAACGGCTGAGGGGTTCCCACGGTCCCGCCGAAGTGACAGCATGGGGTCATGAGCAGGCGACGTGAGCGAAGACGCAGCGAGCGTATCGACCAGCGGGCCGCCGCGAGGCACGACGCGGGCGAGATCGACGAGCTGGTAGCGATGATGCGCCCGCACATGGCGGCGATCGGCGACGATCTGGCCGCGGTGACCGACCCGTTCGAGGCCGAACTCGCGGGAGGCGCGATCCTCGGGCTCCTCGCCGGCCTCGAACAGCTCGACTCCGAGCGGGCGGCGCTCCGCCTGGTGGAGGACGTCGCACTCCAGGGCGACACCAGTGCGCGAGCCCTGCTGGTCTTCATGGGCCTGGGCCCCGACCCGAACCTGGCGAGCCTGGCCCGTCAGGCCGACGCCGTGCTCGGCGCGGCGGGCGTGGCCGACCCGGTCTGGGCCGACGCGCTCCACCTGCCGGTCGAACCGACCCGCTTCACGAAGATCACGGTCCCGGGCGACCGGATGGAGGCCTGGCTGCTGGCGCTGTTCCGCCGTTCGAACGAGGAGCACGGCTTCCTCGTCGGCGTCGACTACACCGACTGCGGCGCGATCACGATGCTCGACCCCGTCCCGCCAGGCCACGTCCACGACCTGGTCGAACGCGTCGAAGCGGGCGAACTGCTCGACGACATCCCGACCATCGCCGAGGACCTCGACGAGGAGCAGGCGCGGGTCTTCCTCGACGGGGCGATCGGGGCGACCCTCGACCACTGGGCCGAGGAGGACGACGACGGACCCGAGGACGACCTGGAGGCGGATCTGCTGCCCGGCCGGATCATCCTCCTGGGGCGAAGGCTCAACGAGGCCGGCCTGGTGGGCGAGCAGCCCGGACACGGCGGCCACATCCCGGCCCGAGCGAAAGCCGACACGGTGATCACCGAGCTCGATTTCCAGGCGTTGCCGCTGCCGCCGAAACGGTCGAGCCGGGCGAGCCGGATCTTCCAACTCAGGGTGGACCTGGACCGATCCGACCCCCCGATCTGGCGTCGCCTGGAAGTCCCCGCCGACACCGCTCTGGCCGAGCTGCACGACATCCTCCAGGCCGCCTTCGCCTGGACCGGAAGCCACGCTCACTGCTTCGTCACCCCGTTCGGCGAGTTCGGCGCGGACGCGGCGCTCACCTGCGAGAACGAGGCCGATGTCGCGATCGAGCAGGTGCTGAGCGAGCCCGAGGACGCCATCACCTACATGTACGACTTCGCCGACAACTGGGACCACACGATCACCGTCGAGGCGGTGCACGACCCGGAGGACGACAAGGCCTACCCTCGCTGCATCGCGGGCGCCGAAGCGGCCCCGCCGGAGGAGGCCGGAGGCATGGAGGCCTGGCAGCACCTGCGAGAGGCCCTGGCGGACCCGGCGCACCCCGACCACCGCCAGCTGATCGACGAATTCGTCGAGGGGGACCTGGAGCCCTTCGATCCCAGCAACATCAACGCTCGCCTGAGGACCCCGACCATTCCCGAGTGACAGAGTCCGGACGCCAGGGGCTAACCCGAGGAGCCGGCAGAGCCCGAAGCGAACGGCTCGATCGCGCCGGGGGAAAGCCGCTCCGCGGGAATCCCCTCGGGGCAGGTCCCGCTCACTGCCCGGAGCAATGCCTCCTGACGGCGGAATGTCATCAAGGTAGGCCTCGTATTCCAGCGAGGCCCAATGCTCTCGAAGCACCATTCCGATGCGAGATGGGCCTCGGTGACACCCGCCCGGCTCATGAGCGATGCCGACACGTCGAAACCGCCGATGTCGGCGGCCAGATCCTCGGACACGACAACGCTATAGCCATCAGGTGGACCGACAATCGACTACTTGCCGACCTCGATGGAAACCAACAGGTCGTCGAGATCGGTCTGTGCCGCGGTGAGGTCCGTATGCGCTTCTGCAAGCGTCGCTTTGACGATCGTGCCGGTGAGCGCCTCTGCCCGTCCACCATCGACTCGACGTACGAGGCCCAGGAGAGCGCAATCGACTCCAGCACACCGAAATCAGATTCGCGCACGTACTGCCAACCGATGATGCTCACTGCGGCCCCTTACCAGTCGGGCGGAAGCCTGGGCCGAATCACGGCCGGGATAGCGGGCGAAGTCGCGTTGTTGTAGTCGTCGATCTCGACCGCCTGCTCGGCACAGACGGCCAGGTACTCGCCGCGATTGCCGATCAGGCTCATGAATCCGAGAGCGCGCTGATCACACCACCAAGACGATGCGATCCCCAGGGCAGAGCCCACGGCGGTATGACTCGATGACAGGATCATCGCGCCGACTCGCACTCGTCGGCCAGCGCAGCGCCGGCACGTTCGACTTCCGCCTCAACGCCGAAGAGTGCATCCACGGCCCGATGAACTGATCGGGCTCCATGGTGAAGACGTCAGCGCCGGACCTTACGAAGTCCCCTCAACGGGATCGACATCGGCCGAGCGAGGACATGTGCGCGACAAACCGCGGACGGAGACCGGTGGGGTGACCACTTGATTCCTATCGGTAGTGCTGAGGTCGGCACACAAGCTAGCAGTCCGGATCCTCCTCAGAACAGGCACATCTCTGGCGTGTTGTCCGGTGTGGCCGATTCAGCCCGCGCCACGGTCGGTCGCAGTGCTGAACGGCAGTTGAATCCCCGGTCCAACGCTTGACGACCGCTGGCTGGGGATTATCTGGCCGAGCCTGGTCCGGTATCTTGTGGGACAGAGCGGACAGCGCTGTATCGGTTCACCTACGGAAGGGGCCATCCCCATGGCGACACCTCTCGATCCCACACTCCGCAAGCGCAGACCAGGTCTGACCGAGCTTCCAAGCCGCGCGAGGACCGCCGTGGGTGCAGGAATCGGTACGCTCGCGCTGGCCGGCGCCATCGCGGCCACCCCGACCGCCGCACTTGCCCAAGACGACGAACTGGCGACCGCGAATACGTGGGTCACTGATCAAATCCAGGCTGATGGAGCTTGGGAAACCACTCAGGGCGAGGATGTGACGGTGGCGGTCGTGGATACGGGGATGTCAGAACATCCCTACTTTGAGGACAAGAGTGTCGAGCGCGGGTACTCGATCTTCTCAGAGGAAGAGGATGCTTGGAATGATCAGGACGGGCACGGGACGGCAGTCGCTGCCATGGTTCTGAGCGTGGCGCCTGCGGCGACTATTCTCCCAGTTCGCGATGGTACCGGCGCGGATCTTTCCACCCAAGGTCTCACTGGTGGCGTTGGAGGCGAAACCGAAGTTGAAGCGATCCGATGGGCCGTTGACAATGGTGCGGACGTAATGGTGATGTCCTGGGGCGTCTTCGGCGGTGAACCTAGGCCAGAGTTCACCGAAGCGATCCAATATGCGCTCGACAGCGGGACTGTCGTCGTCGCGGCTGCGGGTAATGAGCCGGACGGAGAGATTCCATATCCAGCGTCCATTCCCGGTGTGGTGGCAGTCTCGGGTACGGATCAATCCGGCAATTCATGGTCTGAGAGCACTACAGGGCCTGAAGTGGTAGTTGCTGCTCCTGCATCCGAAATGACGGTCCCCAAGCTTCAGGAGGAGTCTCTCGGATGGGGTGATGACCCGGAGCAAGAACTCTATGAGACCAGCCGAGGAACCTCGCTAGCGACTGGGCTCGTGGGCGGAACCGTGGCTCTCATGTTGGCGTCCGACTCCGATATGGATGGAAACAATGCCGTCAATCGATTGATCCAGACCTCTGGTGATGGCGGTGGTGATAACCGTACTGAGGTATTCGGGTACGGAGTGGTCAACGCTGATCAAGCCGTGAACGCTGAGGGCATCGAGACCGTGGACGAGAACCCGCTCGGCTACCCCCTAGGAGGGCCCGGAGCCAGCGGAGCGGATTCTGGCGATGAGAATGCTGGGGCAACCGAAGGAGAGCCCGAAGGCGGGGGACCGTCAGCTGCCGCAGCTGAGAAATCTGGAACCGGCATTTCCACCGTGATCATTGTCGCGGCTGCTACGGTGTTGCTGGGTGCAGCGGTCGTGGTTTGGTTGGTACTCCGAGGTCGCAGTCGAAAGTCAGTACCATCGACCTCTGATTCGCCGGGTGCTTTCGTGCCGGGGGGC
The DNA here is from genome assembly GCF_054776215.1 of Glycomyces tarimensis. Taxonomy (NCBI): domain Bacteria; kingdom Bacillati; phylum Actinomycetota; class Actinomycetes; order Glycomycetales; family Glycomycetaceae; genus Glycomyces; species Glycomyces tarimensis. Next base: position 7,517 of record NZ_BAAHCB010000002.1, on the reverse strand, counting down.
GAACAGTTTCGGAGTGGTTATGCACCGCAGGAGCCGCATCGGCCGCAGTATGGTGCGGCTCCGACGCCGGGGAGCCAATACGGTGGTCCGCCGACAGGAGGCCAACCGAATTACAGCCCGCCTCCAAATACTGGAGAGCCGAGTCCTCCTTGGCAAGCTGGCGACCCGAATCAGCGGCGCTAGGAGCGCTTCTTCCAGAAGCCAAGAGCAGAATGGGTGAGGGCGAACGATCTTGATCGTTCGCCCTCACCCATTCTGTCGAACTCCAGCTGTCAGTCGTCGACTTCTTCCTCCGGAGTGCGGTTCGCGCTCCAGTTCATGTCGTCTTCCTTCAGCCAGGTCTCGCGCGTCGTCTCTTCTTCCTCATCATCGTCGTGGTAACCGGATCGGGTGCCGCCATTCGGACCCATGCCGCGGCCCATACCGCGCCCAGCGCCACGGCCACTGGTTGGGTTCGTGCCACCACGCCCGCCACTACCAGAGCCGCGTGTGTTCGAAGGTCCGGTGGTCGACTTGGCTGCGCCACTCCGTGCAGGGCTGTTGGTTCCGGGCCCGCGGCTTGAGGTGGAGCCTGAGCCGCCTCCCGCTGCAGGGCCGAACAAGCCGGTTCCGGCGCTCGTGAAGCCACCGCCGGTGGCGGTGAAGCCACCGCCACCACCGCTAAAGCCGCCACCACCGACAGGAGCGAGGGGCCCGCCGCCAGCCAGACCGCCGCTGATGTCGGAGTCGAGGTCGTCATACGAACCGGGTTCCCAGCCGTCGACAGGATCAAGGTCGTCCAAGTCCGAGTTCTCGATTCCGCCACCGGAGCCAGTTCCGTCACCGATTCCGGAGCCGGGCCCGGACTCCGAGCCGATGCCGGGAGCGCCTGACATGGAGCTGGCAGAGTTCATTCCGTCGTTTCCGAAAACTCCACCAGTCGGAGGTTGGTAGGTCGAATTGCCTGGCATGTCGCTGGGCGGAGGTGCAGGCGGGTCTTCGAGGATCGACTTGTGTTCGGAGTACCGATCTCCGAGGTCGGCCACAATCTTCGCAATGGCATCATGCCGATCGGTTTTGTACTGCTCGTACTCGGTGCGGTACTGCTCTTGCTTCTCGAGGTAATCCGGATCTTCCGGCTTGACCTGTTTGACCTCTTCGAGCCAATCCTCGTATTCGAGTTCGCTCGCGGGCGACAGGTCCTGATTCTGTGCCTTGCTCTGGGCATCGACCAGGTCCTGGGCGATACCGGGAATCGTCTGCTCCGCGGCCTGCATCATGTCTTCTTCAGCCGTCTGACTGTATTCGTAGACGAGGCGCATGCGGCGCTGAAACTCTTCAGATGCGGGGCCTTGCCAGTAGTCGACTGTTTCGAGCATGCTGGCATCGAGTTGGTCGCGAGCGGATTCGAGACCGCCCTTCGCGGTCGTCCAGACACTTCCTGCCTGCTCGACGCTCCATGCGTCACCTTGAGTGACGAGCATCTCCCAGAGCTGCTCATGAGTGTACGAGTTGCGGTAGTAATCGAAGCCTTTACCAGCCATAACCGGACTCCTTCCTTGGGGCTCAGGCTGAAAATCTTGTCGTAGCCGGTCTAGGTCTGGGGATTGTCGCCGTCGTCGCCCTGGCCCGCGGGCAGGTCGTCGGCTTCATTCACATCAGATTCAGTGATCCCACCACTGGACTCGAACCCGGAGCCCACCTGGGTCACGTCGGCCTCGACGTTGCCGTCCTCGTCGAGATAGTTGGTCATGATGTCCCGGCTGACCTGTTCCCCGGTCGCGTAGCCGTGGTGAATGCGCTCGATCTGCTGGGCCTTGCCCTTGTAGAAGTTCTCCCGGTAAGCCTCCTGAAGCTCGAGCGCGTCGTCGAAGCCGCCGAGCTTGAGGTTCAAGGCGTCCACCTGCTCGAACTGGATCTGCGGCATGAACGCGAAGGTGGCACTTCGGATCCGGGTCAGGTCCCCACCGGTCACCAACTGGCGGGTGTCATCGAGCTCGGTCTGGATGCCGGCGAGTTTCGTGCTGAGGTTGCTGACCGCGTCCTCGTCAACGAGAATGAGTTTGCCCTCTACCGAGGAGTACAGCGAGTACCCATCGGCGGAGTCATCCTGGACGACGTAGATCCGCTCTCCATTGTCGCCTACGATGTGTGCCATCGAATTTCACCTCAAGGAAGTTCGGTCAGGGGGCTAACGCGGTGAAGGCCGGGTGGCACGCTTGCCGGGCACGGCCACCCGCCCATTGCTTGCTGGATCCAGCATAGCTAGAAGGCGCAAGCTGGGCAGACCTGGTCGAAGGTCATGGCACGAACAGGGGATGTCGCGCCAGAGGCGAGCAAGCCTAGGCGGAGGCACTCCATCGAGGATCGACATCCGGATCTAGACGCCTGTGGGACTCCGCTCACGTTCTCCGGACGTTTCCGGACAGTCGGCGTGTCGCTGCTTGATACGCGTAGTGCGCGTCTTTTCAAGCCCGGTTCGCATTGAAGGCGAGCCGCCGTCAGCCGAGTATCAATCAAAGTCGTCGGGTCGCCCGGCAACCATTGGAAGGAGACCCTCCATGGTCGCTGTCAGCGGTAGGGTTCACTACGGCCCGACAGAAATTCATCGAGCCTTCGCCGATGGTTCACTCGACCAGGCGCCCCGCTCCCAGACTTCGACGCTGCTCAGGCGGAGCCCCTGCCGTCACTCGGCCGACCGGAGCACTCAAGGCGGGGCATCACCGTCACGGTCCTCGATGTCGCCCGCTTGGCGCGGCACAGCCGCCGCCGCCTCCTCCTCCTGAAGCAGCGGTTCGCCTGGTGAGGAACTTGGGCTCGCGGGCGCACTCGGTCACCTCGCCGGCCTGGGCGTTGGCCCTGCCGGCGAGGTTGGATAACCGGCCGATGGTCGAACCGTCGCGGCCGGATCGGCGCGTCAGACTGATTTACGGCCTGCCGCTCGTCTGATGAACCCGAAGACGATGGTGCCGATGAAGAGCACGATGCCGATGATGGCCAGCCAGAGCAGGCCCTCAAGGGCGAAACCAACGATCGCCAGTACCGCCCAGACAACGATCAAAATCCAGAGAACTGTCCACATGCCCTCGATCGTAGGCATGAAGTTCGTGCAAAGTGTCAAAATTGGCACAAACAACGATTTTTGGCTGGCGGCAGTGTTCGCGCAGGATGAGCCACTCCCTGAGCGGCTCGCCCGGCCCGCGCAGGGAGCTCGGGGCGGGTCCGCAGAGAGCGCGGAGGAAGCATCCAGTGAATCAAGGTGCGGCTGGTTCCGTCTTGATCGAGGGCTCGGCAGCGCGCGACCGAGGTCGTCGTGCCACAGGTAGTGCTGAAGCGGGTCCTAAGTGCAGCCTGCGAGAGAAGTCTCGGACTCCTCACGAGCGCACGTCCAGGAGATCGCCGCCGGATCGGCTGCGCGAAGCCGCCGACCGTGTCGTACGGCTCCTGCTTGTCGGCGTCGCGGGGGTGATTGAGGGGCGTACGGGGCCATGTCGGCGTGTTCGCCTGGCTTGTGGGCCTTGGCACGATGTAGGGATACACGCGGTGGGCGGTGAACTTGTAAACTGAGAGCCGCACCGCCAACCCGGTGAGTTTGCACGGACGGGTTAAGGTGACTGCGAATCGATGAAAAACTCACTGGGATACCCCTGTCGGCCTAGGTCCTCTAGTGCCGCGGCCCCCGGTTCTATCACATGGAGGTGAGACGATGAGCGGCCTAATCGCTATGGACGAAGAAACAGTCCGTCAAGCTGCTATCGACACCGTTAACGCGAAGCTGTCTGTCGATGGAAACCTCGACAGCCTCAAGGCGCTCTGCGACGACCTCGCCGCTGCCTGGACCGGCCAGGGTGCTGGTGCGTTCCAGCGCGTCATGGAGGCTTGGGACATTCAGGCCGCCAAGCTGCTCGACGCCCTGCAGGACATCGCCGACCAGCTCGACTCGAGCGCTGCGGCGACCGCCGAGCAGGACGCCGAGTCCGGCGCCGACTTCAGCCCCTTCGAGGGCGAGCTTTAACCAAACCCCCAAGCAAGGAAAGAGGTGAACCGTCATGGGACGTATCCAACTTAGCTACGAGGACCTGGAGTCCGCGTACGCCCAGATCCAGTCGCAGTCGGGCGAGATGGAGGGGACCTTGACCGATCTCCGTACCCAGCTCGACAACATGGACTGGGAAGGTGACGACAAAGTCGCCTACGAGGAGGCCAAGGTGCAGTGGGACCAGGCCTTCGCGAAGATCAACGAGATCCTCATCGGCGTGGGCAACGCTGTCAACAACGCCAAGGAGCGCTTCGCGGAGACCGAGGCCGCCAACGCGGCCCGTTTCGGCTAAGCGCTACCGCGCACCAAGCGGAAACCCGGGCCGATCGCGGGATCGCCCGGGTTTCTTGCTGTCCGCGCTACGGCGTCTCCGCCGTTTCCACGGTCGCCGGCAGGTTGTCGGATCTGCGGCTCCCGGGTCGCCAGCCGCGCCGGCGCCCTCTCGGGATGATCTTCTTCAGCACGAGCACCAGCGTGATGAGCAGGGCCGCGACGCCCAGGCTCGCCCACGCGATCGTCTTCTCGCTCGCCAGCGGGTCGTAGTCCGGCGGGAAGGGCTGAATGCCCCGTGGCTCTACCACCGCCGCATCCGAAGGCTCCTCTTCTTCTTCGTCCGCGTCGATCGACGCCGTCAGCGCCTTCGGGATGTTCAGCAGCCCGTGGCCCTGGTACTGGTTGAAGCCGTCCGCCGGAGGCGTGGCCGTGGCGATGAGCCGATCGGTGATCCACTGCGGCGTGGCCAGGTCCGGGTACTTCGCGATGAGCAGCGCCACCGCGCCAGCGACGTGCGGCGCGGCGAAGCTCGTGCCGGACTGGCCCGAGAGGTACCCGTCGGTGCCGTTGGACGGGACGGTCAGGTTCTCGCCCGGCGCCACCAGGTCCATGTTCTCGCCGAAGTTCTCCTCGGCGTAGAGGGCGCCGTTGATGTCGGTCGCTCCGACCGCGATCACCTTGGGATAGTTCGCCGGGTAGTACACCTGTTTATCGGGGTCGTTCCGCTCGTCGTCCATCTGCTTCCGCTCGTTGCCGGTGGCGGCGACGATGACGACACCCGCGTCCCAGGCGTCCTCCACGGCCTGCGCCAGCGCATCGCTCGGGAGCACCGCGATCGAGATGTTGATGACGTCGACGCCGGCGGCGACCGCGGTGTCGATCGTGTCGGCGATCTGATCGGGGATCTCATCGTTGTTGCCGCCCTCCTCCCCGGTCGGGTAGAGGCGGAACGGGACGATCTGGGCTTCCGGGGCGACGCCGACGAATCCCTGCTCGTCGTGGCCGCCCGCGATGATGCCGGCGACCGCCGTGCCGTGCCCGTGCCGGTCGCACTGCGCTCTGCTGCCGGGGTCGTACGGGTCGGCGCCGGGCAGGACGTTGCCGTTGAAGGTCGCGTGCTCGTCCTCAGTGCCGGAGTCGATGACCGCGACCTTGACAGGGGTGCCGTCGGGCTTCACGCCGGTGCTGTGTTCGTGCGCCAGCGGCAGGCCGGCGGCGTCGACGTTCCACGGCTTGCCGTTGATGCCCGCGCCGTCCTCGGCCGGAGCGTCGCACGGGACGGGATCGAGGTTCTCGCCCCGGTTCGCGGCCCAGTCCTCAAGGTCCTGGGCCGAAGCCGGCGTCGCGGACATGACCAGGGTGCAAGTCGCCGCCAATGCGGCGACCGCTGTATAGAGAGGAAGACGCGGGAGGATTCGCACCCGCACAGTCTAGCGTCGGGCCGCCAACGAGCACGTTCACCCGCACCACGCCTCGGGTGGTCACCGCTGGGTGGACTCGTCCGCTTACGATAGGTACGACCACTCACCTTCATGATGGAGACGTCGCAAAATGACGATGTTGCAGGGGCAGCAGCAAGCTCGCGGCACCGCGTCGGTGCAGGCGCAGCAGGGCGGGCCGACCGCGGGCGAGACGGTCGTGTTCACGACGCGCTCGTCGGGCAAGCTCGGCCCGCTCACCGTCTCGCAGCTGATCGCGGTCGAAGTAGCCCTGACGATCGCCTTGGCGGGCTTGGGGTTCTCGCTGCCCGTCCAGGCCGCTTGCGGCGGCGTCGCGCTGGCCATCTTGATCGTCGCGTTCTGGCGCAAGGGCGACTACTGGTGGTACCAGACCGTGCCGCTGCGTTCCCGGCTCAAGCGCCGCGTCCGCGCGCTCGACCCCGAGCAGCTCACCGAGGTCCTCCACCGCATCGCCCCCGACCTGGGCATCACCGGCGTCGAGGACCGCGACGAGAACGTCGGCATCGGCCACGACAACGGTGGCTGGTTCGCCGTCATCGAGATCGGCTCCAGCGACGGCGTCACCAAGGCGATCCCGCTGGAGCGGCTGGAACGGCTCTTCGACGAGACGTCGGTGCCCGTCACCGCCGTCCAGCTCGTCGGCCACACCACGCCGGTCGGCCTGGCCGCCTACGACAACAGCGCCGCCGCCCGCTCCTACCGCGAACTGCTCGGCGACTACCCGGCCGTCGTCCACCACAAGGCGTGGCTGGCCGTCCGGCTCGGCGCCCGCGACGCCCGCGAGGCCACCGCCGACCGCGGTGGCGAGGTCGACGGCGTCTACAAGGCCCTGGCCTCCACCGCCCAGCGCGTCTCCAAGCTGCTCGGCAACGTCGGCGTCCCCAACCGCATCCTCGACGCCGAAGGCGTCCGCGAGGCCGTCCAGCAGTCGCTCGGCGTCGCCTTCGCGCCCGTGCCCGGCGAGCGCACCGCCGAGGACTGGAGCCACTGGTACGCCGACGGCCTGCGCCACGTCGCCTACCGGATCACCAAGTGGCCCAGCGACGCCCAGGCCCTGCACCGCACCGTCGACTCCCTGTCCGGCGTGCCCGCCGCGTTCGTGACCGTCTCCATCGTGGTCACCGCCGGCACGTCCGGCAAGGTCAACCCCGACGGCCGCGTCACCGGCCGCCAGCTCGCCGTCGACGCCGTGGTCCGCCTGGCGCTCGACCAGGCGTCATGGGAGTCCGCGCAGAACCAGATGCTCAACGTCGCCGACCAGCTCGGTGTCCGTCTGCAGCGACTCGACGGCGAACACGGCCCCGCCGCGTACGCTTCCGCCCCGACCGGAGGAGGTCCCCGATGAGCGACCGAGGCAACGGCAACGGCAACGTGTACGGCGGCGGCACGTACCAGGGCGGCACCTACCAAAGCGGCGGTTACCGCGGCGGCCGGCACCAGGACGGCGACGAGGACGAGGAGCAGCGCGACAGCGCGCGCCAGACCCCGGTCGACGACGATGAGGGCGGCACCGTCAAGGTCGCCCGCCGCGGCGGCCCGGAAGGCAGGCCGTCCACCCCGCCTCCGCCGCCGCCCGCCGCCCCCGCGGGGCGGCCCCAGCAGCAGGCGCAGCGCCCGCCGGCGCCCGGCGCCCCGCGCGTCTACGGCACGGGTGCCCAAGCCCCGGTGCCGCCGGTCTCCCCGGCGCGCCATGGATCCGCCTCACCGCCTTCGCCTGCCCGAGGGGGTGCCGCGCAGCCGCCCCGCCCGGCGACCCCGCAGACCCC
>NZ_BAAHCB010000001.1:380032-440136 GCF_054776215.1 Glycomyces tarimensis | reverse complement strand
CGCCAAACATTGAACACGAGTACAGCAGCCCGCCGGCACCGCCGGCGGGCTGCTGTCGTTGACAGCGCCTGCGAGTGAGGGCCGCGACCGTGAGGTCGCGGCCCTCATCTGTGCCCGCTCACGGGTGAAGCGTCAAAGGGCCTCAGCGGGCCGAAGCTGTAGGATCTGCGCTGTGCAGGACCTGCCTAAGCGCCGCGTGGGGATCTTCGGGGGAACGTTCGATCCTCCTCACCTCGGTCATCTCGTCGCCGCCAGCGAGGCCGCGGCGCGAAGCCCGCTCGACGAGGTCGTCTTCGTGCCGACCGGCGACCCCTGGCAGAAGAACCGTCACCAGGTCACCGACGCCCCGACACGATTGGCGATGACCAGGCTCGCCGCCGAGCCCGATCCGCGGTTCCGCGTGAGCACCTGCGACATCGATCGGGCCGGCCGCACCTACGCCGTCGACACGGTCGCCGACGTCCGTGCCGAATACGACCACCCTGTCGACCTGTACTTCATCTTCGGGGCCGACTCTCTCGAGAACCTCCACACCTGGCACCGCGTCGACGAGCTGTGCAGGGTCGTCAAATTCATCGCTCTGAACCGGCAGGGGCATTCGCGCCGCCGAGTCGACACGTCGTTCGGCGTCGAGGTCGACTTCGTCGACATGCCGGGAGTCGATGTCTCTTCGAGCGAGTGCCGCCGGCGCGTGGCCGACGCCGAACCGATCCGTTACCTCGTGCCCGACGCCGTCGACGACTACATCGCCGAGCGCGGTCTCTACCGCCGCTGAGGACACTGGCGTGGCCCAGGCCGGGCGGCGGCAAACGGAGCGGAAGTTGTCGCCGGGGACGTGTAAGACTAGAGCGATACGCCGGAAGAACACCGGCCGGATTCTCGTCGATAGGGGAGTACGTGACCGCGACTGACACCGCCAAGACCCTGGCTTTTACCGCGGCCCAGGCGGCAGCCGACAAGAAGGCCAACGACATCAATCTGCGAGACGTCACCGAGAAGATCGCGCTCACAGATGTCTTCGTGATCGTCTCGGCGTCCAACGAACGGCAGGTCAAGGCGGTTGTCGACGGGGTCGAGGAGAAGCTCATCAAGCAGCACGACACCCGTCCGCTCCGCCGCGAGGGCAAGGGCGGCGGCGAGCAGTGGGTGCTGCTGGACTACGGCGAGATCGTGGTCCATGTCTTCCACCAGGAAGCGCGCCAGTACTTCGGCCTCGACGGTCTCTGGAAGGACTGTCCGCAGATCCCGTTCACCGACGCCGCTCTCAACGGCTCGAGGAGCGGCGAGGACGCCGAGGAGCAGCGGTGAACCGACTTCTGGTGGTGCGGCACGGGCAGACGGAATGGAACCTGTCGGGCCGCATCCAGGGCTCCTCGGACATCGACCTCGACGAGGTCGGCCGCGCCCAGGCCGTCGAGGCGGCTCCCGCCATCGCCGCGTACGAGCCGGTCCGGATCATCTCCTCGGACCTGCGCCGGGCCGTGGACACGGCCAAGCCGATCGCGGAGCTCACCGGTATCGAGGTCGAGCTGGACAAGCGCCTGCGCGAACGGGGCTACGGCCCCTGGGAAGGGCTGACGATGAGTGAGATCGCCGAGCGGTTCCCCGACGACCACCGTCGTTGGCGCTCCCAGGAACCGCTGCTCAACCCCGAGATCGAGACGTGGGGCGACCTCAAGCGCCGCACCGGTGACGCCGTTCGCGACATCGTCGAGACCGAGGTAGGGGGCACCTCGATCGTCGTCTGCCACGGCGGCTCGGCCCGTCAGATCGTCGGCGGCGTGCTCGGCTGGGACCACGACCACACCAGTCGGCTGTCGGGCATGGACAACTGCCACTGGGCCGACCTTCGGCAGCTGAAGTCAGGGAAGTGGCGCCTGTTCGGCTATAACCTCGGAGCGACCCCGCCCTATACGATCGGGATGAGCCCGCTCGCGAAAGGGCAGCTGGCGGGCGGCAAGCCGTAACGGTGCAACCGCAGTCCGATCCGAGGCGTCAAACCCGCATGGATACACCGAAACTTCACGTCAAGCGGCTCACCAGACTGCTCGGCGCCGCAACCTCCGGCCTGCTCATCGCAGGCGCTATCGCCGCTTGCGGTGGTGAGGACGGCGGCGGTGGAGAAGCGACGACCGCCGCCGAGACGACCTCGGAGGCGCCCGCGACCCAGCCGGAGTCGACGGAGCCGACCGAATCCGAGGAGACCGACATGCCCAGCGAAACCCCGCACCTGGACCCGTCCATGGGCTCCGACAAGCCCGGATCGACCGCCGAGATGACCATCACCGGCAAGATCGAGTCCGGCGTCGAATCCGGCTGCCTGATCATGCGCTACGACGGCAAGGTGTACGGCATCTTCGGCGAGTACGACGACTCAGTGGTGTACGCCGGAGCCGAGGTCACCCTGCACGGCCGCCTCGACCCGGAGATGATGTCGTTCTGCCAGCAGGGCACCCCGTTCGTGGTGGAGGAAGCCGAATCCGCCGGTTAGGTAGGGTGACCGGGTGACCGTCGCTGTCGTAACCGATTCCACCTCCGCGCTGCCCGAGCATTCGCGTGCCGCGCGGGGCAACCTCACGGTGCTCGGCATCCCGGTGCTCATCGGGGGGCAGGAGTACCGCGAGGGCGACGACATCGGCACCGAAGCGATCCTCAGGGCGCTGCGCGAACCGCGCACGACGGTGACGACTTCCCGGCTGTCGCCGGAGCTGCTGCGCGAGACCTATGAGCGACTGCTCGACGACGGCGCCGAGGGCGTCGTCTCCGTGCACCTGTCCGGCAAGCTCTCCGGGACCGTCGCCGCCGCGGAGGCGGCCGCCGCGAGCTTCGGCGGGCGCGTCGCGGTCGTCGACTCGCTCGGCGCCGGCATGGGCGTCGGCTATCCGGCGCTCGCCGCGGCCGACGTCGGCGACAAGGGCGGCGACGTGCTCGAGGCCGCCGCGGCAGCGCAGGAGGTCATCGCCCGCACCACCACGTACTTCTACGTCGAGACGCTCGAATACCTGCGCCGAGGCGGCCGGATCAGCACCGCGAAGGCACTCATGGGCACCGCTCTGTCGGTCAAGCCGATCCTCGGCGTCGACGACGGGCGCATCGACATGATCGAGAAGGTCCGCACGCCGACCCGCGGTTTGCAGCGCCTCGCGGCACTGGCCGTGGGTGACGCGGGCGAATCGGCGGTCGAGATGACGGTGCACCACTTGGGCGTCGAGCGGCGGGCCGAGGCCCTCGCCGGCTGGCTGCGCGAGCGATTCGCCGAGCGATTGCGGCGCATGGACGTGTGCGAAGTCGGCGCGGCGATCGGGGCCCACTGCGGGCCCGGACTGGTCGGCGTCATCACCCGGCGCCTGCCCTGAGCGCGGCGAACGGCCCGCCCGCGGTTGTCCACAGGGGCGAGCGAGTTGTCCACAGGCCCGAAAATTCCTGAGTCACGGCCGTAACCGCCGCTCGTTGAGCCGGGTATGGACCTCAAAGACCCACCCGAAACCGCGGCGCTCGCCGCGAGGCTCCGACTCAAGCTCGATGACATCGATGAGGCGCGGCGCGTCTGCACCGAGACCGTCGACGTCGCCGACGGCGAGGCCGCCGAACCGCCGGAACGTCCGACGCTCGCCGACCGCGCCGAGCAGATACAGGCGCGGCTCGGCCTCTCGCATCTCAACCGCAAGGTGCTGACGGCCGTCGCGGTCGTCGTCGCGGCCGCCGGGCTGTTCCTCACTATCCTCGCCTGGCCTCGATCCGAACCGGTCGCGACGGCGGCCGCCGAACCGACCGCCGCCGAACCGGCGCCACCGGCGACGATCGTCGTCTCGGTCGCCGGGGCCGTCGAGGAACCCGGCATCGTCGAGCTCGAGGAAGGATCGCGCGTGGCCGACGCGATCGAGGCCGCCGGCGGCCTGGCCGAAGGCGCCGACCCGGGTTTCCTCAACCTCGCGCGCGTCGTCGCCGACGGCGACCTCGTCGCGGTCCCCGACGCCACAGCGGAAGCGGGCGCGGCCGCGCCCTCCGGCGGCGACACAGGAGGCGGCGGCCTCGTCAATATCAACGTGGCCGATGTCGGCGAGCTGACCACGCTCACCGGCATCGGGCCGGTCCTGGCGGAGCGGATCATCGCCCACCGCGAGGCCAACGGCAGCTTCCAGTCGATCGACGAACTCGCCGAAGTCCAAGGCGTCGGCCCGAACATGCTCGAGCGGCTGCGCGAGCAGGTGACACTGTGAGCGCCGCACGGCACCTCGAATCCTCCGACGTGGTCCGCCGGGACTGGCGGCTCCCGTTGGCGGCCGGAGGCGCCTGGGGCGCGGCCCTCGGCTGCCTCCACGGCGGCACCGTCACCGGCGTCCTCACCGCCCTCGGCTGCGCCGCCCTGGTCGTCGTGGCGCTCAGACGGCACGGTGAACTGTGGGCGGCGCTCGCCACGATCGCGTTCGGCGCGCTGCTCGCCTCCGCCGCCACCACCGTGCACGTCACGGTCCGCGACGACGACCGACTCGGCCGCCTCGTCGCCGCCGAAGCCGTTGGCGAGGCCGAGCTGGTGATCGACACGGCCCCCAAAGCGTCGGCGCGCAGCTCCGGCGTCCACACCGCGAACGCCAGGCTGCGGTCGTTCTCCACTGAAACGCGCGCCCTGCGCGGCAACTGGCGGATCCTGCTCGTCGCCAGCGGCGACGAATGGGCCGCGGTGATCCCGGGCCAGCGGCTCAGCGCCGAAGCGGTGGTCCGCGAGGCCGACCCAGGCAGACTGACGGCAGCCGTGGTCAGCGCGCGTGGACCGCCCGAGGCCCAGGGACGGCCGTCGGTCCCGCACCGCTTCGCGGCGCACGTCCGCGACCGCCTCGCCGAAGCGGCCTCGGCCGCGCCCGATCCCGAGTCGGGACTGATCCCGGCGCTCGCGGTGGGCGACACGTCCCGCATGGACCCCGGACTCGCGCAGGACTTCCGCACGACCGGGCTCGTCCACCTCGTGGTCGTCTCCGGATACCACCTCAGTCTCGTCGTCGGCGCGGTCCTCGGCCTCGCCGTGGCCCTGCGCGCCGGCCCCCGGGTCCGGGTGACCGCCGGCGCGATCGCAGTGGCGGGCATCGTCCTCGTGGCCGGTCCCCAGCCGAGCGTCATGCGGGCGGCCGTCATGGCCGGCATGACGCTCCTGGCGCTCGCCGCCGGCCGGCCGAAGGCCGTGATGCCCGCGCTGGCGACGGCGGTCCTCGTGCTCGTCCTGGCCGACCCGGACATGGCCGCCCAACCCGGGTTCGCGCTCTCGGTGGCCGCCTGCGCGGGCCTGGTGCTGCTGGCGTTCCGGTGGGCGAGGCCCCTGGAGCACCGAGGATGGCCGCAGGCGGTCGCGCTGGCGGTGACCATCCCGGCCGCCACCCAGGTGGCGGTGACCCCGCTCCTGGCGATGTGGGCGGGCGGGATCAGCCTCGTGTCCATCCCGGTGAACCTGCTGGCGACCCTGGTGGCAGCGCCGGTGGTGGTGCTGTCGGTCCTCGCCGCGGTCGCCGCGGCGCTCTGGCTGCCGGCCGGCGAGTGGTGCGCGCGGCTCGCCGCGATCCCCGCGAGGTGGCTGGTGTGGTTGGCCGAGACCGGCGCCGACGTCCCCGGTGGAGTGCTGCCGTGGCCCAAGGGCGTCTGGTGGGGCCTTCTCGCCGGTCTCATACTGGCGGTCCTGTTCGGGCTGCTGCATATGAGGCGCCTTCGAAGACCGCTCCTGGCGCTCCTCGCCGCGGCAGCGCTCGGGGCCGTCCCGGCCTGCCTGCTCACCGGCGGCCCGCCCTCGGGATGGGTCGTGACGATGTGCGACGTGGGCCAAGGCGACGCGCTGGTGCTGCCCGCCGGGGACGCGGTCGTCGTGGTCGACGCCGGGCCCGACGCGACGGCCGTGGACGCCTGCCTGGACGGCCTCGGCGTCGACCGGGTCGCGCTGCTCGTCCTCTCCCACTTCCACATCGACCACGCCGCCGGGATCGGCGGGGTGATGAACGGCAGGCAGGTGGAGGCCATCCTCGCGCCGCCTCCCGGCGAGGCGCGCTACGGCTTCGACATGGTGGCCGAGCACGCCGGCGACGTCCCGGTGCTGCCTCCCGTGCCGGGGCAGATCTTCGAGTTCGGAGCGACCAGACTGGAGGTGCTGTCGCCGCCCGAGAAGCTCCTGTCCGGGACGCGCTCAGACCCGAACAACAACTCGGTGGCCGTGCGTGTCGACGTGTCGGGCACGAGCGTCCTGCTGACCGGCGACGTGGAGCTGGAGGCCCAGCGGATGCTCCTCGACGCGGGACGGGGGCGCGACGTCGACGTCCTGAAGGTCCCCCACCACGGATCCTCGTTCCAAGTGCCGGAGTTTCTGGAGGCGGCCGACCCGGCGGTGTCCCTGGTGGGCGTCGGGGCCGACAACGAATACGGGCACCCCGACCCCGGACCGCTGGCACTGCTCGAGGAGTCGGGAAGCCTGGTCTTCCGCACCGACCTGGCCGGGACGATCACGGTGGTGAGGGAAGGGGACGCCTTTCGCGTGACGACCGAGGGGTGAGGCGCCGCTCCGCACGGGCCCGGGTGCAGCGGCCTCACTCGACTGCGGGAACGGGCGATGCCGTTCGGGTGATACCCGGGGGTGGATCTTCGCCCGCTCGCACACGGTTCCCCCAGCACACGGGCATGTCCGCCAGGGCGCCCATGAGAGGGAATCTGTGCCCGGCAACGGAAACATGGAAGGATGGAGGTGTGGCTGCACTCCATCGAATACGCCTCATCATGGGCGACGACGAATTCCTCGCCGAGCGGGCCGCCGCCGAGTACGTCACGGCGGTGCGGGCCGAACTGCCGTCCTCAGACCCCGAGGCGGTGGTCAACCGAGTCTCGGCCGCCGACCTCACCGCCGGGTCCCTCGCCGAGCTGACCAGCCCCACCCTGTTCGGCGGGGCCGTCGTCGCGATCATCGAGTCCGCGCACGACGCCGACAAGGACACCATCGCCGCGATCCTCCACTACGTCAAGCGCCCGGCGCCCGACATCTACATGGCCGTGTGCCACAACGGCGGCAACAAGGGCAAGGCGCTGACCGAGGGCCTCAAGAAGCTCGACGTGGACCTCGTGCGCGCTACCAAGATCAAACGGCATCCCGACCGGGTGGCGTTCGTGCGCGGCGAACTGCGCGCCGCGGGCGCCTCCCCGCGCTCGGCCTCCGCCGAGATCGCCGACACCATCATCCAGGCCGTCGGCTCGGATCTGCGCGAGCTCGCCTCGGCGTGCGCGCAGCTCGTGTCCGACACCGAGGGCAACATCACCGTCGACAGCGTCGCCCGCTACTACTCGGGGCGCGCCGAGGTCACCGGCTTCAGCGTCGCCGACGCGGCCGTGGCCGGCAACGCCGGCGAGGCGCTCGGGGCGCTGCGGTGGGCGATCCAGGTCGGCGTCGACCCGGTGCCGATCGCCGACGCGCTGGCGATGTCCGTGCGGAACCTCTCGCGCGTCGCGTCCGAACGGGGCGGCGCGAACCAGCTCGCCGGGCAGCTCGGCATGGCGCCCTGGCAGGTCGACAAGGCCCGGCGTCTGGCGCGCAACTGGACCGCCGACGGCCTGGCCGAGGCGATGCGGGTGTGCGCCAAGCTCAACGGCGAGGTCAAGGGCGGCGCCGACGACCGGGCGTGGGCGCTGGAGCACGCGATCCTGGAAATCACGCGACTGAGCGGGGCGGGCGGGCGTGTCTGAGTACCGTCACGGACGAGTGAAGCGTCCGCGCCGGCCCTGGTACTCACGGGCGCTGCGCTTGCGGCACGTCTACCTCTCCCACGCGTGGTGCGTGGTGTTCTTCGAGGGGGCGATCGCGCTCGGGCTGCTCATGGCACTCACCGAGCTCGTCTCCTGGTGGGTGGTGCTGGTGCTGCCGCTGTCGGTGGCGGCGATGGTGAAACTCAACGACGTGATCGCCGGAGCCGTGGACCGGGGACGGTGAAGGCGGACCGGCGTTCCCGTGTTCGCTCGGCTGCGCGCACCGGGGCGTAGTGGGGGCATCGCGTGCCTATCGGCTGGGGCGGTTACCGCCGAAGGAGTGAACGGAGCCGAGACCGATTCCGGAAATGCCGAAGACCCCGACAGGCACGGCCCGTCGAGGCCTCTTGCAAAGCTTGTGCTTTGGCAGGCCCGAGTTAGGCGGCCTCGACCAGCTTGTTGTATGCCGCAGCCATCTTCGACTTGCGCTGGGCGGCCTGGTTCTTGTGGATGACACCCTTCGAATAGGCCTTGTCCAGCTCGCGGCTGGCGGCCTTCAGGTGCGTTTCGGCGGCGGCGACGTCGCCGGTGGCCGCCGACTCACGGAACTTCCGGATGGCGGTCTTCAGCGACGACTTCACGGCCTTATTGCGCATCCGGCGCTTCTCGTTCTGCCGGTTGCGCTTTTCCTTGGACTTAATGTTCGCCACGCGTGAAGCCTCAGTTCGTGATTACTTGGTTCCTTACAAACCGCGTCGGGCGCAGGGCGCGCTCCGCGCGACTGTCAACGTTACCAGGAGCCGGGGAAGGCACACGTCCTGGGAGTCTGACCGCGAGCCAGATTACACCAGGTCGGGCGTGCCGCCGGCGGCCAGGCCCCCCGATGTCGCCTGGGTAACGCTTCCAGGCCTTCGGCGCGGTGCCGCCGCGCCGCGAGCGCCGGAAGGACGACCATGTCGACGATCTCCTCGATCGATGCGTCCGGCAGGTCCCCGGTGGTGGTGAACTCCGTGCGGCCCAGGTCCAACGGCACCGTCCGCGGCCGCGCGGCGACCTGCTCCTCGGAGATCTCACCGCTCGCGACCGCGCGCTCGAAACACGGCGCCCAACGAGCTCCCTATCGCCGCCGTCGGACCGCCGCAGGCCGTCGCCCAGGTCGCCGAGCGGCTCAACGCCGCCGAACTCGGCGGCCTGGTGCTCTTCCTCGCCGGGGCCGCCCGCGCCGAACCGGTCGCCGAACCGGGCGGCGCCAAGGTCTGATCCGCGAGGCCCCGATACGGCCGTTCCTCCCACGCACGGCGCCGCTCGCGGTGCCGCGACCCGGGCAGAGTGGCGGGAACGGCCTTCTTCGTCGGGCGTTCGGAGCAGGCCGTCTTCGTAAGGCAGAATTGGATCGCCCCACACGAGCAGTGCCGATCACGGCTCGCAAGCATCGCCGAGAAGGAAGGCCACCGTGACGAACGCGCCAGGTTCGACCGCTCCGGATTCGCTCCGGAACTTCTGCATCATCGCGCACATCGACCATGGCAAGTCGACGTTGGCCGACCGCATGCTGCAGATCACCGAGGTCGTCGACGCGCGCCAGATGCGCGCGC
The DNA here is from genome assembly GCF_054776215.1 of Glycomyces tarimensis. Taxonomy (NCBI): domain Bacteria; kingdom Bacillati; phylum Actinomycetota; class Actinomycetes; order Glycomycetales; family Glycomycetaceae; genus Glycomyces; species Glycomyces tarimensis. The sequence continues at coordinate 430,837 of NZ_BAAHCB010000001.1, read as the reverse complement.
AGTACCTCGACCGGATGGACATCGAGCGCGAGCGCGGCATCACCGTCAAGTCGCAGGCCGTCCGCATGCCGTGGACGTCCCGCTCCGGTGAGCACGAGGGCGCCGAGTTCGTGCTCAACATGATCGACACGCCCGGCCACGTCGACTTCACCTACGAGGTCTCGCGATCGCTCGCGGCCTGCGAGGGCGCGATCCTGCTCGTCGACGCCGCGCAGGGCATCGAGGCGCAGACCCTCGCCAACCTGTACCTGGCGATGGGCAACGACCTGACGATCATCCCGGTGCTCAACAAGATCGACCTGCCCTCGGCGGACCCGGACCGCTACGCCGAGGAGCTCGCCCACCTCATCGGCTGCGAGCCCGAGGACGTCTTCCGCGTCTCCGGCAAGACCGGCGAGGGCGTCGCCGAGCTGCTGGACTCGATCGTCGAGCAGGTGCCGGCCCCGAAGGGCGACGCCGACGCGCCGCCGCGCGCGCTCATCTTCGACTCGGTCTACGACATCTACCGCGGCGTGATCACCTACATCCGCGTCATCGACGGCAGGCTCAAGGCCCGCGACCGCATCCGCATGATGTCGACCAGGGCCGACCACGAACTCCTCGAGATCGGCGTCATCAGCCCCGAGCCGGTACCCAGCAAGGCGCTCGGCGTCGGCGAGGTCGGCTACCTCATCACCGGCGTCAAGGACGTGCGCCAGTCGAAGGTCGGCGACACCGTCACCGACGAGCGCAAGCCCGCCGCCAAGGCGCTGCCCGGCTACACCGAGGCCAAGCCGATGGTGTTCTCCGGGCTCTACCCGATCGACGGCTCCGACTACGGGAACCTGCGCGAAGCGCTCGACAAGCTCCAGCTCAACGACGCCGCGCTCCAGTTCGAGCCCGAGACCTCCGCGGCGCTCGGCTTCGGTTTCCGCGTCGGCTTCCTCGGCCTGCTGCACCTGGAGATCATCCGCGAGCGCCTCGAACGCGAGTTCAACCTCGATCTGATCTCCACGGCTCCCAACGTCGTCTACCAGGTGACCATGGAGGACGGCGAGCAGGTCGAGGTCACCAACCCCTCGGAGTTCCCCGAAGGGAAGATCTCGCGCATCACCGAGCCGATCGTCAAGGCCACCGTGTTGACCCCGACCGAGTACATCGGCCCGGTCATGGAGCTGTGCCAGTCGCGGCGCGGCGTCCAGGAGGGCATGGACTACCTGTCGACCGACCGCGTCGAGATCCGCTACACGCTGCCGCTCGCCGAGATCGTCTTCGACTTCTTCGACCAGCTCAAGTCGCGTACCAAGGGCTACGCCTCCCTCGACTACGAGATCGAGGGCTCCCTGGAGGCCGACCTGGTCAAGGTCGACATACTCCTCCAGGGCGAGCGCGTCGACGCCTTCGCCGCGATCGTCCACAAGGACCAGGCGTACGCCTACGGCGTCCGGCTCGCCGAGCGGCTCAAGAAGCTCATCCCGCGCCAGCAGTTCGAGGTGCCGATCCAGGCCGCGATCGGCTCGCGCATCATCGCCCGCGAGAACATCCGCGCGCTGCGCAAGGACGTCCTCGCCAAGTGCTACGGCGGCGACATCTCGCGCAAGCGCAAGCTGCTGGAGAAGCAGAAGGAGGGCAAGAAGCGCATGAAGACCGTCGGCCGCGTCGAGGTCCCCCAGGACGCCTTCATCGCCGCGCTCCGCACCGACGAGAACTGAACCGCGACGTCAGCGAGGCGGCCCCGGGGAGATCCCGGGGCCGCCTATCGCTTCGCGCGGCTTGCTTCTCGCGGCCTCAGAGGCGGTCGTCGGCGTTCTCGTCGGAGCCGGCGAACGGGTCGTCCGACTTGGTCGACATCGTCGGCTCCACCGGCCGGTCGTAGGTCTGGTGCAGGGTCCGGTCCCCGTCGGCGACGGTGTAGGACCGCCGCGTGTACACCGGTCCGTCAGGCTCGGTCACGATCGGGACGACCTGGAAGTCGACGTCCATCTGCTCGGGCGTGATCGTCGTCTGGACGAACCCGCGCTGGGCGTTGCGGAACTTGATGTGCGGGTTGATCACGAGGGCGTCGTTGTCCTCCGGCACCGAGTCGACCCCGTTGCCGCCGGAGGTGATCGACGTGGTCACGAGCTCCACGCCGACCCGCTGCGAGTCCGGGTCGTCGAAGTCGGCGAGCAGCTCGGAGGCCCAGTGCGTGTGCACGTCCCCGGTGAGGACCACCGGGTTGCGCACGTCGGCGTCCCTCCAGCCCTGGATGATCCGCTCCCTGGAGGCGGTGTAGCCGTCCCAACCGTCCATGCTGGTGCGCTTGATCGGGCCGGCGTCGGCGTCGCGCTGGGCGAAGAAGACCTGCTGGCCGATGACGTCCCAGCGGGCCCGCGACGACTGGAAGCCCTCGACGAGCCAGTCTTCCTGGGCGTCGCCGGTGATCGAGCGCTTCTCGTCCCACGCCTCGGCGCAGTCGTTGTTCCAGCCGTCGCCGCAGGCCTGGTCGTCGCGGTACTGACGGGTGTCGAGCATGTGGAAGCGCACCAGCTCGCCCCACTCGACGCGGCGGTACAGCTGCATGTCGATGCCCTCCGGCACCGAGGAGCGCCGCAGCGGCATGTTCTCCCAGTACGCCTGGAAGGCCGCGGCCCGGCGCTCCAGGAAGTCCTCCGGGACCGGGGTCTCGGAGCCGGACTCGGGCACCTCGTCGGCCCAGTTGTTCTCGATCTCGTGGTCGTCCCAGACGACCAGCCACGGCGCGGCGGCGTGCGCGGCCTGGAGGTCCGCGTCGGTCTTGTACTGGGCGTGGCGCTGGCGGTAGTTCGCGAGGCTCACCGTCTCGGGGCCGTCGTGGTCGCGGACGTTCCCGTCGGGCGAGTTGTACACGTCCTTCTTGTACTCGTACTGGTAGTCGCCCAGGTGCAGCACCAGGTCCGGACGCGACTCGGCGAGGTGGCGGTAGGCGGTGAAGTAGCCGTGCTCGTACTGCGAGCAGGAGACGAACGACATCCGCAGCCGCTCGGGCATCGAGCCGGCGGCCGGGGCGGTGAGGGTGCGGCCGATGGGGGAGCGCCACCTGCCGGCCTTGAACCGGTAGTAGTACTCGCGGCCCGGCTCCAGGCCCGTCAGTTCGACGTGGACGCTGTGGCCCCATTCGGGACGGGCCGATTCGGTGCCGGAGGCGACGCGGCGGCGGAAGCGCTCGTCCCGGGCGACCTCCCACTTGACGTCGAAGGCGGCGTCGGGCATGCCGCCCATGCCGTCTTCGGCGAGCGGGTCGACGGCCAGGCGGGTCCACAGGACGAACCCGTCGGGGGCGGGGTCGCCTGAGGCGATGCCGAGATTGAACGGGTCGCGTTTGAGGGTGGCGTGGCGGCGCTCCTCGGCCCAGGCGGCGGAGGGGGCGGCGGCGGTGGCGGCAGCGGCGGCCGCCGAGGAGGCGAGCAGGATGCGGCGGGAGACGTGCATGGTGACCTCGCTTGGGGGAGTGAGCGGGTGGACTCACTCACCCCAGCAGGCGCGGTTGCATCGGTCACCACGCTCGGATAGCGCAGCGGTGAACCGGGGTCGAATAGTGACAAGGCGAATGCGGCGCCGGTAACCGGATCGAAAGCTCCCGCATCGGTTACCGCGCCGCATTCGGTGTCAATTGCACATTGGACGCATCGCGGCGCTAGCCGGCGGGCGGCTGCGGGCCCGGGCCGGGCGCCGGCGGCTGCTGCGGGTGGCCCTGCGGCCCGTAGCCCTGGGGCGGCTGTCCCTGGTGCGGCACGGGCTGCTGCTTGGGCCGATTGCCGGGCCGCGAGCGCAGCCATTGCTCCACTTCGGGCTGGAAGACCAGGAAGAACCCGGCGCCGACAGCGCCGAGCTTGGCGAGGCCGAGCAGCGCGCTGAGCGCGCCGTACCAGCCGATGCCCCACCCGCCGAAGAACCCGAAGAGCGAGAAGAACCCGAGGATGCCCAGGCCGATGTACAGGCCCACGCGGGGGTCGGCGGCGCCGAACACCCCGAGTCGCTCCTTGACGATGAACCACACCATCACGATCGACACGCCGTGGAAGACCAGGCCGACGATCCCGGTGGTGACGATGAAGCCGGTGGCCATCCACCACGGCGCGCTCGCCACGGCGATGATGGCGAGCAGCAGCATGAGGACCGAGGCGGCCATGTAGGCCCACAGGGCCTGGGTGAGCCAGTTGACCTTCTGCGGGCGATCCGGACTCGGCTTGACGCCCCATTCGGCGAGGGGGTCGGCGGCGCCCGGTGACGGGGAGGGGCCGGCGCCGTGCGCCCCGGAGGGCGGAGGGGGATAGGTCATGGTAATGCTCCTGATGGGCATGGGCAGGAAACGGACTGCTCACACTCTAGCGGTTTCCCTCCCGCGGCGAGGGGCGGACTTTTTCGACAATTCGGTGCGGGATAACGCAATTGGCGTCGTCGATCAGGCCGGCTCGGCCAGAACCACCCGAACGGTGGATGCATCCGCGGCGGCGGCCTCGGCCACTTCGCCCTCGGGCACGACCCAGCCGTCCTCGCCCGGCTGCCAGCGCATCCCGGCGTAGTCGATCGAGACGATCGCGAACTCGTATGACTTCGCGACCGCCCATGAGGCACGGTTCCATCCGGCGGCTTCGTCGTCGGCGTTGATGGTGACCGTCTGTCCGTCGACGCCGGACACCTCGGCGCCCCACTGGTAGGCGTACGCCTCGGCGAGCGCGGCGGCGTCGGTGGAGGTCTCCCGATGCTCCGGGGCGATGCACGACACGCCGGCCTCCTCGCCGCCGGCGAACGCGGCGGCGGCGACCGTCGCCTCGTCCACCCACTGGGCGTAGAGGTCGGGGTAGGCGCTGATCTGAACGGCCTGGGCGGCGTCGCCGATCTCCATCTCGCGCCAGCCGTCGGTGCGCCGCAGCTTCTCGTAGAACTTGAACGACGCGTACACGGGGTCGAGGATCTCCTCCTCAGTGCCCCAGCCGGCGCTGGGCCGCTGCTGGAACAGTCCGAGCGAGTCGTGGTCGCCGTAGTCGACGTTGGACAGCGTGGACTCCTGGAAGGCGGTGGCGATCGCGACCGTCACGGCGTGCTCGTCCATGCCGTCGCGCAGGCCGACGGCGGCGATGGTGGCGGCGTTGAAGGTCTGCTCGGCGCTCAGGTTCAGCGGCTCTTCGGCGTGGCCGATGTAGCAGCCGGTCGGCCTGGGGGAGAGCAGGTCGTCGACGGAGTCGCCGCAGCCGGCGGCGCCGACGACCAAGGCGAGCGAAACTAGCGCGGGGAGCGGTCGCAACGTGCCTCCGATCTGGTCAGTGCCCCCTAATGTACCCAGGAGGGCGAGGCCTTCTCAATGAACGAACGGACCCCTTCTCGGCCCTGTTCGGAGAAGAAGTACTCGGCCGTCAGGTCGGCCGCCGCACGCAGGTCGGCGCGGAGGGCGGCGTCGCCGGTGAGCTGCTTGATCCCGGCCTGGGCGGCCGGTCCTCCGGCCTTGAGCCGCTCGACCACGCCTTCCAGGACGGCGTCGGGCTCGTCGCTCGCGTAGGCGGTGAGCCCCCAGCAGCGGGCCTCTTCGGCGCCGAAGGCCTCGCCGGTGAGGAACAGCTCGCGCATCTTGCCGTCGGTGAGCTTGCGTGCCACGACCGGCGCGATGACGGCGGGCACGACCCCGAGGAGCACTTCGCTGAACGCCAGGCGCACGCCGGTGCCGGCGATGGCGATGTCGGCGGCGGCGAGCAGGCCCATGCCCCCGCCGCGCACCGCGCCGCGCGCGATCGCGACGACCGGCTTGGGCGCCTCGACGATGTCGGCGAGGGCCTCGGCCAGATGGGCCGCGGGCAGGTCCTCCGTCCGCTCGGCGCGGGCCGATTCGCCGAGGTCGGCTCCGGCGCAGAACACGGGGCCGGCGTGGTCGATCACGACCAGGCGGATGTCGTCGTCCGCCACGGCTCGGGACAGCGACGCGCGGAACCGCCCGATGAGCGCGGTCGAGAGCGCGTTGCGGCGGTCCGGGTCGTCGAGGGTAATCGTCGCCACCGCGCGGTCGGCGCGGTAGTCGATCAGTGCGTCGTCGGGTCTCACGCCAGTACCGTAGTCGGCGTGTCCTCCGAAGCCGAAGCCGGAGCCGCGTCAGCGGCGACCCGGAAGCACCGTGCCGCTGCCGCGCCCGCAGCGGTGATCGCCGACGCCGCGAACGCGCCCGAAGCCGCCCGCGAGGGCTTCGGGTTCTACGTGCACGTCCCGTTCTGCGTCTCGCGGTGCGGCTACTGCGACTTCAACACCTATACGGCCGCCGAACTCGGGGCCGGCGTTTCGCGGGAGACGTACGCCGCGATCGTGCGGGAGGAGATCCGGGCCGCCGCGAAGCGGTTCGACGCCCCGCCGAAGGTCGACACGGTCTTCTTCGGGGGCGGCACCCCGACCCTGCTGCCGGCCTCGGACCTGGCCGCGATCCTGGCGGAGATCGACGGCCGCTTCGGACTGGCTCCGGACGCGGAGGTCACGACCGAGGCCAACCCCGAGTCGGTCGACGCCGGCTACCTGGCCGAGCTGTTCGACGGCGGCTTCAACCGGCTGTCGGTCGGCATGCAGTCGATCGCCCCGCACGTGCTCAAGGTGCTCGACCGCGAGCACTCCCCGGCGAAGGCCCTCGCCGCCGTGGAGCACGCCCGCGCGGCCGGGTTCGAACACGTGAGCCTCGACCTGATCTACGGCACGCCAGGCGAGACCAAGGCCGACTTCGCCGCCAGTCTCAAGGCCGCCGTCGACTCCGGGGTCGACCACGTCTCGGCCTATTCGCTCATCGTCGAGGACGGCACCCAGCTGGCGCGCCGCATCCGCCGGGGCCTGGTGCCCCAGCCGTCCGACGACGTGGCCGCCGACCGCTACCTCGACGCTGAGGCGGCGCTGAGCGACGCGGGATTCTCCTGGTACGAGGTCTCCAACTGGGCCAAGACGCCCGAGGCCCGCTGCCGCCACAACCTCCTGTACTGGGAGGGCGGGCACTGGTGGGGCGCGGGGCCCGGCGCCCACTCGCACCTGCCGGGCCTGCGCTGGTGGAACCACAAGCACCCCTCCACATACGCGAGTGCTCTCGCGGCGGGCATACCGCTCGCCGGGCATGAAACCCTCTCAGAGGATGACCGCTACCTGGAGAGAGTGATGCTCCGGACTCGTCTCAGCGGCGGGCTGCCGGTATCGTTGCTGCGTACTAATGGCGCGGCGGCCGCACTGCAGGTCGTCGCCGACGGCCTCGCCGTCATCGAGGGCGGCCGCCTGCTCCTCACCCTCCAAGGCCGCCTGCTCGCCGACGCAGTTGTGAGGCAGCTCACTACCTGACGGCTATAGCCCGAAAGCCCCCGAAAAGCCGGAGCCTGAAATACATGAACACCGTGTTCCACAAGCGCCACACCCTCGCCCGCCGCGGCCTGCTCATCGGCGCCGCCGGCGTCGCCGCCACCGCCGCCTGCTCCGAAGAGGAGCCCGAACCGGTCGACGACGGCGGTGGCGCAGGCGCGGCGGAGGAGACGCCCTCCGCATCGCCCTCGCCCGAGCCGCCCCGCTCGATCGACATCACCCACGTCGGCGACACCATGCCCGGCTCCTACCCGAACCAGATGGCGGCCGACGAGGGCGCGAGCTTCTTCGACGGGGTCCGCGAAGAACTCACCGGCGACCTGGTCATCGCCAACCTCGAAGGCGCGCTGTCCACGCTCGAGTTCGACAAGTGCGGCGGCGGCACCTGCATCTACTTCCGCCTGCCCCCGGAGTACGCCCAGGTGTTCGCCGACGCCGGCATCGACGTGCTCAACCAGGCCAACAACCACGGCTGGGACGCCGGCCCCGACGGCGCGGTCGAGACCCAGAACGCCGTGCGCGACGCCGGCATGGAGATCACCGGCATCAAGGACGAGGTCGCCTACTTCGAGGCCGAGAACGGGCTCACCGTCGGCATCGTCGGCTTCGCGCCCTACTCCTTCTACACCGACGTGCGCGACCTCGACGCGGTCGCCGCGCTGGTCTCCGAGGCCAAGTCGCAGGCCGACCTCGTCGTCGCCACCGCCCACCTCGGCGCCGAGGGCTCGGACCAGCTCCACACCCCCGAAGGCACCGAGACCTACTACGGCGAGGACCGCGGCGACACCCGGGCGTTCGCCCGCACCTGCGTCGACGCCGGCGCCGACCTCGTCGTCGGCCACGGCCCGCACGTGCTGCGCGGCATGGAGCTCTACAACGGCAAACTCATCGCCTACTCGCTGGGCAACTTCGGCGGCGGGCAGATGCTGTTCTCCACCGACGGTCCGCTCGGCGTCTCCGCGATCCTCAAGGTCACCCTGAGCGAGGGGGGCGTCCTCGAAGGCGGCTCGATCGTGCCCACCCTCCTGGACGACGGCAACGGCTACCCGCGGCTCGACCCGAACGGCGAGGCGATCGGCACGATCAACGACCTCGCCGGCGACTTCGGCGACGCGGCGGTGACGATCGGCGACGACGGCGCTCTCGTCCTCCCGGGTGCCTGAGGCCACACGTAGACTGGCACTCTGAAGCCGGGAGTGCCAAACTTGAGTCCAGTCGGATACAGGCATGACGCGAGAACGAAGGGACGTGGCAGCGATGGACGATCGCAAACTCGAAGTGCTGCGTGCCATCGTCGAGGACTATGTCGCCACGCAGGAGCCGGTCGGGTCGAAGACCGTGGCCCAGCGCCACGCGCTCGGCGTCTCGGCCGCCACCATCCGCAACGACATGGCCTTCCTCGAGGAGGCCGGGTACATCCACCAGCCGCACACCTCCGCCGGCAGGATCCCCACCGACAAGGGCTACCGCCTGTTCGTCGACCGGCTCGGCAAGATCAAGCCGCTCTCGGCCGCCGAGCGGCGCGCCGTGCACCGCTTCCTCGCCGAGGCCATCGACCTCGACGACGTCGTCACTCGAACGGTGCGGCTGCTGTCGCAGCTGACCCACCAGGTCGCCGTGGTCCAGTACCCGAGCCTGAACCGGTCCACGGTCCGCCACCTCGAGCTCGTCGCACTCGCCCCCCAGCGGGTCATGCTCGTCATGATCACCGACACCGGGCGGGTCGAGCAGCGCCAACTGGAACTGCCCACCGAACTCGCCGAAGACGACGTGCTCGAGCTGCGCCGGCTCATCAACGAACAGCTGCAAGGCAAACCGCTCACCGACGCCCCGAGGATCATCGCCGACCTGTCCGAACTGGCCAGGCCCGAACTCAAGAGCTCGGCCTCCTCCCTGGCGCGCGTGCTGCTGGACACCGTCGTCTCCCGCACCGACGAGCGCATCGCGGTCGCCGGCGCGGCGAACCTCACCCGCCACACGGCCTACTTCGCCGGCTCGCTGCGATCCATCCTCGAAGCGCTGGAAGAGGAAGTGGTCCTCATGCAGCTGCTCGGCCGGGCCGACTCCGGTCCGCTGCTGACCGTGCGCATCGGCGACGAGAACGAGATCGACGACTTCCGCGAGACCGCAGTGGTCACCGCCGGGTACGGTCCAGGAGCCGTCGTCGGCCACATGGGCGTCCTGGGCCCCACCCGCATGGACTACCCGGGCACGATCGCGGCCGTGCGGGCCGTGGCACGCTACGTATCAGAGATTTTGGAACAGAACCGCTGACAAGGGACTATGAGAGCGCACGTGGCTAAGGACTACTACGGCATCCTCGGTGTCGACAAGAACGCCTCCGAGGACGACCTCAAGAAGGCGTACCGGAAACTGGCGCGCAAGTACCACCCCGACGTCAGCGAGGAACCGGACGCCGGCGAGCGGCTCCAAGAGATCAACGCCGCGTTCGAGGTCCTCATGGACCCGCAGAAGCGCGCCATCGTCGACGCCGGCGGCGACCCGTACGACCGGATGGCCGGCGGCGGGCAGGGCGCGCCGTTCATGGGCTTCGAGGACATCATGGACGCCTTCTTCGGCGGCTCCATGGGCGGCTTCGGGCGCCGCGGGCCCCGCTCGCGCACCCGCCCCGGCAACGACGCGCTCCTGCGCCTCGACCTCGACCTCGAAGAGGTCGCCTTCGGCACCGAGTCCACCCTGACCGTCGACACCGCGATCCTGTGCGACGAGTGCGACGGCAGCTGCACCGAGGGCACCGCCGAACCCCAGACGTGCACCACCTGCGGCGGCACCGGCGAGGTCCAGGTCGTGCAGCGCACGATCCTCGGCCAGGTCCGCACCGCCCGCCCCTGCTCGGCGTGCTCCGGCTACGGCACCATCATCACCGACCCGTGCCGCAAGTGCGGCGGCGAAGGCCGCGTCCGCTCCCGGCGCCGCATCACCGTCAAGGTGCCCGCCGGCGTCGAAGACGGCATGCGCATCCGCCTCTCCGGCGAAGGCGAGGTCGGCCCCGGCGGCGGCCCCGCCGGCGACCTCTACGTCGAGGTCCACGAGAAGCCCCACGAGGTCTTCACCCGCGAAGGCTCCGACCTGCACTGCCGCGTCCGCGTCCCGATGACGCAGGCGGCCCTCGGCACCAAGCTCAACGTCCACACCCTCGACGACCAGGTCGAGGTCGAGGTCGTCCCGGGCACCCAGCCGGGCACCGTGAAGAAGGTGCGCGGCCAGGGCGTCCCGAGACTCCGCGGCGGCGGCGCCCGCGGCGACCTGTACGTCGAACTCGACGTGCGCACGCCCACCAAGATCGACACCGAGCAGGAAGAACTGCTCAAGAAGCTCGCCACGCTCCGCGACGAGGAGATCAGGGAGGTTAAATCAGGGTCGGGTTTTTTCTCCCGAATGCGTGACGCGTTCAACGGTCACGCATAGACTCCCGCAGTGGATTCGGTCTTCCTCGTCGACGCCCTCCCCGAGGGCGCCGGCCTCGTCCTCGACGGCCCCGAAGGACACCACGCCGCCGACGTCCAGCGCATCCGGCCCGGTGAGACGCTGACGCTCTCCGACGGCGCCGGCCACCTGGCCCGCGCCCGCGTCGCCGGTGCCGAACGCGGCAGCCTCGCCCTGGAGATCCTCGAGCGGCACACCGTCCCCGACCCCGAGCCGAGACTCACCGTCGTCCAGGCCCTGCCCAAAGGCGACCGCGGCGAGCGGGCCGTCCAGATGCTCACCGAGATCGGCGTCGACGAGATCGTCCCCTGGGCCGCCTCCCGCTCGATCACCCAGTGGAAGGGCCCGCGCGGCGACAAGGCCCGCGGCAAATGGGTCGCCACCGCCCGCGAGGCCACCAAGCAGGCCCGCCGCGCCCACCTCGCGCGCGTGGCCGAACTCCACACCACCAAGCAGCTCCTCGCCCGCCTGAGAGCGGCGACGCAAGTCCTCGTCCTGCACGAGGAGGCGACGCTCCCGCTCTCGAAGGCGGAGCTCGCCGAGAACGGGGAGATCGCGGTCGTCATCGGCCCCGAGGGCTCCATCAGCCCCGACGAGCTCGCCGCGCTCGCCGAGTTCGGCGAGCCGATCCGCTTGGGCCGGACCGTCCTGCGCACCTCCACCGCCGGACCCGCCGCGCTCGCGGTCCTCCAGGCACGCCTCGGCCGCTGGTAGCCACCCGTTCGGCGGACTGCCGGTCCACTGCGGGTTCGATACGATCAGTGCGCTTCCAGGTCACCATCCTCGACACCGAACTGACCGACCAGGTCGCAGAGAACACCGCCAGCACCTCCTGGGCCGATGTCCGGTTCGAATGACCGGTCCGCCTTCGGCGGCCACTAGGATCGGCGGTATGAGCGACAACGACTGCCTGTTCTGCAAGATCGTCGCGGGCGACATCCCCGCCAAGCAGGTCCGCCGGACCGAGCGGGTCCTCGCCTTCCGCGACATCAACCCCAAGGCCCCGACACACGTCCTGGTCATCCCCCTCGACCATCACGCCACCGTCGCCGACATGGTCCGCGCCGACCCCGAACTGGCCGCCGAGGTCCTCGCCGTCGCCGCCGACGTCGCCGACGAGGAGGGCGTCGCCGACTCCGGCTGGCGCCTGCTCGTCAACTCCGGGCCGAACTCGGGCCAAGAGGTCTTCCACGTGCATCTCCACGTGTTCGGCGGCAAACCGCTCGGGCCGATGCTCTCCGATTGAAATCACCCCGGGTAATGGATTACTCGTTGTCCTTTGTCCCGAGCTGGATCTACCATTGAGGGACCACCACGCGGCCGGTGCACGGCCGCCGTTCAACTCCAGAGCCGAGACTCGGCTCGACAGCATCGCCAAGTATGGGAAGCAGGTGGCGAACAGCCCGGAAGGGCGAAGCCTATGACCGACCGCTCCACGCAAACCGGCCAGATCACCTCGACGATCACCGTCGCCGACCAGCGGGCGCTCATGGCCCTGCTCGGCAACGCGGACGAGAACCTCCGCTACATCGAGCGCCTGAATCCGGGCGTTGATCTGCACGTCCGCGGCGACACCATCACCATCACCGGCGTCAACGGCAAGGCACACGCCGCCGAACGACTCGTGAAGGAGCTCCTCGCGTTGATCGAGAACGGCGAGAGCGTCGATCCCGACATCATCAGGCGCACCGAGAACATGATCGAGGCCGCCCCGTCCGAGCGGCCGGTGGACGTGCTGACGCACAACATCGTCTCCCGCCGCGGCAAGACGATCCGGCCCAAGACGCTCGGCCAGAAGCGCTACGTCGAGGCCATCGACGAGCACACCATCGTCTTCGGGATCGGCCCGGCCGGCACCGGCAAGACCTACCTGGCCATGGCCAAGGCCGTCCAGGCCCTCCAGGCCAAGGAGGTCAACCGGATCATCCTGACCAGGCCCGCCGTCGAGGCCGGCGAGAAGCTCGGCTTCCTGCCCGGCACCCTCGGCGAGAAGATCGACCCGTACCTGCGCCCGCTCTACGACGCGCTGCACGACATGCTCGACCCCGGCTCCATCCCCAAGCTCATGGAGTCCGGCACCATCGAGGTCGCGCCCCTGGCGTACATGAGGGGTCGTACACTTAATGATGCATTTATCATTCTCGATGAGGCGCAGAACACCACGCCCGAGCAGATGAAGATGTTCCTCACGCGGCTCGGCTTCGGCTCCCAGATCGTCGTCACCGGCGACGTCACCCAGGTCGACCTGCCCGGCTCGACCACTTCGGGCCTGCGGGTCGTGCGCGAGATCCTCGAAGGCGTCGAAGACGTGTACTTCGCCCAGCTCTCGGCCAAGGACGTCGTCAGGCACCAGCTGGTCAGCGATATCGTGACCGCCTACGAGAAGTGGGACGCCAAGAAGGGCGACCCCAGGGACAACAGGCATCGGGGAAACAGTGGGCATCGAGATCATCAATGAGTCCGGCAGCGAGGTCGACGAGGCGGGCATCACCGCCGTCGCCGCCTTCGCGCTCACCGAGATGGGCGTCAACCCGCTCGCCGAGCTCTCGGTCCTCATCGTCGACCTCGAGCACATGACCGAGCTCAATCGGCGCTGGATGGGCGGCACCGGGCCCACCGACGTCCTCTCCTTCCCGATGGACGACGCCATGCCCAGCCGGCCCGACTCCACCGAGCCGACCACCCCGATCCTCGGCGACCTCGTGCTCTCGCCCGACGTCGCCGAGTCCCAGGCCGAGGAGGCCGGGCACTCCACCCGGGACGAGCTGCACATGCTCACCGTCCACGGGGTGCTCCACATCCTCGGCTACGACCACGCCGAACCCGAGCAGGCCAAGGAGATGTTCGGCCTGCAGAACCGGTTGCTCGAAGCCTGGCGCGTCAAACGACGAGCGGCGCAGAGCGCGGAGAGTTAGGACCCGATGGGCTTCGCCTACACGCTGCTGGCCACAGCGATCGCACTCGTCTTCGTCGCCGGCCTCGCCGCCATGCTCGACGCGGCGCTCACCACCGTCTCGCCGGCCCGCTCGGCCGAACTCGCCGAGCAGCACCGGCGTGGCGCCGCGGCCCTCGTGCGCATCACCGAGGACCTCCCCAGACACCTGAACCTGCTCATCCTGCTGCGCGTCGCCTCGGAGGCCACCGCGATAGCGCTCGTGGCGGTGTTCGCGTTCAACAACTGGGACTCCTCGTGGTTCGCCGTCGGCGTCGCCGCCGCGATCATGACGATCGTCTCGTTCGTCGCCATGGGAGTCGGGCCGCGCACCCTCGGCCGCCAGCACGCCTACCCGATCGCGCTGGCCTGCGCCGGCCCGGTCTACCTCCTCGGCACCGCGCTCGGGCCGCTCGCCCGGCTGCTCATCCTGGTGGCCAACGCGGTCACGCCGGGGAAGGGCTTCCGCGAGGGCCCGTTCGCCACCTCGCAGGTCGAGATCCGCGAGATGGTCGACGCCGCCGAAGCCTCCGGCACGGTCGACCACGACGAGCGCGACATGATCGAGTCGGTCTTCGCGCTCGGCGACACCGTCGCCCGCGAGGTCATGGTGCCGCGCACCGCGATGGTGTGGGTGCCGGCCGACGTCTCGGCAGAGGAGGCCAAGCAGGTCGCCCTGCGCTCGGGCTTCTCGCGCATCCCCGTCGTCGGCGAGGACCTCGACGACGTCCGCGGCGTCGCCTACCTCAAGGACCTCGCCCGCCTCGAAGGCGTCAACCCGCCCGTGGCCGAGGTGATGCGCTCGGTCTCGTTCGTGCCCGACTCCAAGCCGGTCGACGACCTGCTGCGGGAGATGCAGACCGCACGCATCCACATCGCCATGGTCGTCGACGAGTACGGCGGCACCGCCGGCCTGGTCACCATCGAGGACATCCTCGAGGAGATCGTCGGCGAGATCACCGACGAGTACGACAACGAACTGCCGCCCGTCGCCTGGCTCGACGACCGCTCCGCGCGCGTCACCGCCCGGCTGTCCGTGGACGACCTCGCCGAGCTGTTCGACATCGACGCGATCGAGGTCGACGTCGACACCGTCGCCGGACTGCTCGCCCACGAGCTGGGGAAGGTGCCGCTCGCCGGTGACCGGGCCGTCCTGGCCGGGCTGGAACTCACCGCGGAGGGTACCGTTGGCCGCCGCAACCGCATCGAGACGGTGCGCGTCTCCCGCCTGCCCGAGGCCGACGACACCGCCGAGCCCGGAGCGGCATCCACGAACGATGAGAGGCACAAGATCAATGTCTGACCTGACCGTCGAAGCACTCGACGCCGAGGACGCGAAGCTCGTCACGCTCGCCCGGGGGGCGGCAGGACGAGTCCAGCAGCCCTCCGGCGCCGCTGTCCGAGACGGCATCGGCCGCACCTACGCCTCGGCGGCCGTCGAGCTCCCGTCGCTGCGCCTGAGCGCGCTCCAAGCGGCCGTGGCCCAGGCGTTCGCCGCCGGGGCCGACACCCTCGAAGCGGCGGTGGTCTTCGGCGCCGAGTCCGACGAGGAGGGCCTCCGGGCCGCCCGCGACCTCGCCGAGGGCGTGGTCGTCTACTCGGTCATCCGCAAAGAGGTGACCCGCCTTGTCTGACGACAACTTCCACGCCGGATTCGCCTGCTTCATCGGCCGTCCCAACGCGGGCAAGTCGACGCTCACGAACGCGATCATGGGACAGAAGATCGCGATCACCTCGAACCGCCCGCAGACCACGCGCCACGTCGTGCGCGCCATCCTGCACCGGCCCGAATCCCAGCTCATCCTCGTCGACACCCCTGGTCTCCACCGGCCGCGCACCCTCCTCGGCGAGCGGCTCAACGACCTGGTGCGCCAGACCTGGTCCGAAGTCGACGTCATCGGACTGTGCCTGCCGGCCAACGAGAAGCCCGGCCCCGGCGACCGGTACATCGCCGGCGAGATCAAGGCCCTGCGGGCCAAGGTCGTCGCCGTGGTCACCAAGATCGACCTGGTGAGCAAGGACGCGCTCGTGCGGCACCTGACGAACGTCGCCGAACTGGCCGACTTCGCCGACGTCGTACCCGTCTCGGCCAAGACCGGCGAGAACCTCGACGAGCTCGTCAAGGTGCTCTCCGGGCACCTGCCCACTTCGCCGCAGCTGTACCCGGACGGGATGCTCACCGAGGAGCCCGAGCGGGTCATGATCGCCGAGCTCATCCGCGAGGCCGCCCTCGAAGGCGTCCGCGACGAGCTGCCCCACTCCATCGCCGTCGTCATCGAGGACATCGAGGACGAGGAGTCCGAGGGCGGGCCGCGCAAGAAGATCTGGGCCGAGATCTACGTCGAGCGCGCCAGCCAGAAGGGCATCATCATCGGCAAGGGCGGCGATCGCCTCAAGCGCGTCGGCACCAAGGCCCGCAAGGGCATCGCCCAGCTCATCGACAGCCGCGTCTACCTCGACCTGCACGTGCGGGTCGCCAAGGACTGGCAGCGGGACCCGAAGATGCTCGAACGGCTCGGGTTCTGAGGCCTCGGAGCGGCGTTTCGCACTCGCGTGCGGCGTCTGGTCCACGCGTGCGCACGGTTTGCGCACGGGCGCGCACACATGCGTAGTGACCCCACTCACCGAACCCTCCCTTGCAGCCCCATTCCGGCATGATGTACGCTTAATTCATCGACGCGGGATAGAGCAGCTCGGTAGCTCGCCAGGCTCATAACCTGGAGGTCGGTGGTTCAAATCCGCCTCCCGCTACTACGAAACACCAGGTAGAAACCCGGTTTCCTCGAAAGAGGGGGCCGGGTTTTTCCATACCTGTTGCTCGTTCGTTGCTCGGACGAACCATGAATCCCCGGCACCCCGCGTGAAGGGCATACTCGCGAGCTCATGATCGACCGTGTTCGTACCGCGCCACATTCCTCCCGTCGACGTGGCTCCGCCGATTGATGACGACGGCTTCCTCGAACTCGGCCGGGGAAGGTCGTGGGTCTTCGCATCAGCAGCACCGAGGGATCGTCGAACTCGCTACCGCATCATCTGCCGGCGGCTCACCGAGGCGTGAGCGGCGTCGTGGCGCGGGGTCGGCTCAGGCGGCCAGGAGGTCGCCGCAGAAGGAGATCACGGCGCGGTTGACGATTTCGGGCCGTTCCCAGGGCATGAAGTGTCCGGCGCCCTTGATCCAGAACGGCCCGACCGCTGCCGGGAAGGCGATGGCGCACTTCTCTTCGAGGTGGTCGCCGAGGGTCACCTGCTCGGCGCCGACGAGGATCAGGGTTCGGTGGGGGACCGGGCGGTCGGTCATCTCCGGAGCGGAGAGCTTCCTGGTGCCCATGACGACCTCGTAGTCGGCGAAGGCCGCGCGCAACCGGTCGGCGTTCCCGTAGGGCTCGGTCAGGTATGCCAGGTCGTCCTCGCCGAACGCGTCGGGCGGGCACCACATGCGGTGGCCGAAGAACTCGGCGATGTACCGTCGGCGCCGCTCGGGCGTGTCCAGTTCGGCGACCAGGGCATCGGCGTGGAGCCCTTGGCGGCGTTGGTAGTCGTACACGGCGGGCTTGGGCCGTCCGACCGGGATGCCGGCGGCGGTGAACGCGTCGTCGAGCTCGGGCATGGAGTCGTCGAGGATGACCAGGCGGTCGACCAGGCCGGGGTGGCGGGTCGCCATGTCGATGGCGATCATCGCGCCCAGGTCGTGCCCGGCCACTACGGCCCGCTCCCATCCGAGTGCGTCGAACAGCCCGGTCAGGTCGGTGTTGAACGCGTTGAAGTCGTAGCACTCGTCGGGCGCGAAATCGGAGTCGCCGTAGCCGCGGAGGTCCGCTGCGACCACGTCGAATCCCGCTTCGGCCAAGGGAATCAGATTGTGCGACCAGATCCTGCTGGTGCACGGGAATCCGTGGACGAGCAGCAGCGGCACACCGCCGTGCCCGCGGCGGCGCACCGCCAGGCGATGCCCCTGGCCGACTTCGACCATCACGGGCGCGACCACTTCAGCAGGAAGAACCATGCCCTATGGGTACACCATTCCCGCATCAGTCGATACCGCAACCACCCTCGCCGCGACCCATTTACGCCACTGCCCGACGCCTGAAACGAGTTCTTGGACTTGTGCTTAGGCTTGCCGGGTGTGGTGCGCATCCGACTCGGAAACTATTCCTTGTGGAACGAGTCGCCGAGTTGATGTCGCTCCGCTGCTGGAACGATCAGGTTCGGGTGACGAGCCAGGCGGATCTTCCATCGCGTCAAGTGCAGGTCGCGGTCGAACCGCCGCCGCCAGCGATAGCGTTCGTCGGCGCTGGAGGTCGGCGGTTCACATCCGCCTCCCGCTGCCAATCGAAAGAAGCCCCGGCCAAAAGGCCGGGGCTTCTTTCGTGTCGGCTCAGTAAATCCACTCGGAGCAGGCGTCGTTGAGCACCGCGATCGCCTCTTCCTCCTCCGCGGATTCCGGCTCGGTGTCGTAGAACGCCTCCATGGCGTCGACGCACGCCTGCATGGCCTCGACATCGCCCGCTTCCGCTTCCAGCGTCTCCACCTGGCCTTCGAGTTCGGTGATCCGCTCCTCGGCGGCGGCCAGATCGGCCTCCACCTCGTCGGCGGCGTCGGCCCGGTCGTCGGCGAGCGCCTGTGCGTCCTCGGCGTCGCCCTTCGCCTGGAGCCACAGCAACAGGAACAACCCCGAGCCCACGAAGAACACCGTGACCGCGATGATCAGGGCCGGCATGGCGGCTGACTTGCGCGGCGGAGGGCCGGGCAGCGGTGGCACCCCCATCGGTTGCGTCGGCGGCGGCGGAGGCTGCGTCGGGAACTGCTGGGACGGCGGAGCCTGCTGCGGCGAGTACGGGGGCACGCTCGACTGCTGGGGCGGCTGCTGGCTCTGGTGATCTCCGGAATCGCCGAAGCTGTAATGGGGCGGTTGGGAATAGGCCATCGATCGGCTCCAAATGACAAGGAGGGGCAAGTCCGGGTCCATGATAAAACGCGAGTGCACATTCGCCGCTTCCGTCTCCTTGCGGCGCGTGGTGGTCAGGCGACCGGGCGTGCCCTTCCGCGCCACAGCAGCCAGATGAAGTACGGCGTCCCGATGAGCGCGCACATGAGCCCGGCTGGGATCTGCGCCGGTGCGATCACCGTGCGCCCCACCGTGTCGGCGATGCTCACCAGCAGCGTCCCGAGCAGGATCGCGACCGGCACCGCTCTGGTGTGCCGCGATCCGACCAGGCCGCGCGCCAGGTGCGGCGCGACCAGGCCGACGAAGCCGATGACGCCGACGACGGCGACGGCCGCCGCCGTCAGCACCGCCGCCGCGGCGAGCAGCAGCAGACGGGTGCGTTCGAGCCTGACGCCGAGCACCCGCGGGGTGTCGTCGTCGAGGGCCAGCAGGTCGATCTCCCGGCGGTGCGCCGCGATGAGCGGCAGGAACAGCGCGAGCGCCGCGACGAGCGGCCACAGCCGGTCCGCGGTGCGACCGTAGGTGGTGCCCGACAGCCACGTGAGCGCCTTCGGGGTGTTCCACGGGTCGGAGGACAGGATGATGAGCGTGATCACGGCCATGCCGAGCGACCACGTGGCGATGCCGATGAGCACGAGCCTGCCGGTGTCGAGCCCGCCGCGCCAGGCGAGCGCGTAGACGATCCCGAAGGCGACGAGGCCGCCGACGGCCGCGATGCCGGTGACCGCCCAGGGGCCGGCCGCGGGCACGAGCGTGATGAGCGCGACGGCGCCGACGCCGGCCCCGGCGGTGACGCCGAGGATGCCGGGCTCGGCCAGCGGGTTGCGGCACACGCCTTGCGTGACGGCGCCGGCCGCGGCGAGCGCGGCACCGCCGAGGACGGCGGCGAGCACGCGCGGATAACGCTGCTCGATGATCCAGGTGTACGTCGAGCCGGTCGTGCCGGTGATCCAGTTCCAGATGTCGCCGCCGAGGAGCATGGTGTCCCCGGCGAGCATCCCGGTGAAGATCGCCGCCGCGACGGCGGTGGCGAGGCCGGCGACGATGAGACCGAAGGCGAGCCGGCCGCGGTTCGCGGCCCCGTGGAGGACGGCGGGCCGGTCGTCGCCGCCGCTGACGGCCCGGCGGGCCAGCCAGATCATGACGGTCGCGCCGAGGACGGTGGTGGTGACGCCGACGGGGATGACGAGGCTGCGTTCGGCACCGAGGAGCGCCCGCACGCCGAGGTCGGCGCCGACGATGACGATGGCGCCGCACAGGGCGCTGAACGGCACCAGGACGCGGTGGGGGAGCAGGTCAGGCACGCGCTGGGCGATGAGCCGGGCGGCGACGGGCGCGGCGAGGCCGACGAAGCCGATCGGGCCGGCGACGGCGACGGCGCAGGCGGCCAGGAGCAGGGAGCAGACGATCGCGGTGAGGCGCGTGCGGCGCACGTGCACGCCGAGACCGGCGGCGGTGTCGTCGCCGAGGCGCAGCAGGTCCAGGCGGGACCCGATCGCGATCGCGGCGGCGATGGCGAGCAGCACCAGCGGCGCGGCCTGGAGGATCGGCGCGAAGTCGGTCAGATTGAGGCTGCCGGCGCCCCAGGCGAACAGGCCCATCGTCTCCTGCTCGAACAGCAGCAGCATGAGGGTGACGAGCGAGTTGGCGGCCATCGCGGTGGCGGATCCGGCGAGGATGAGCCGGGTGGTGGATGCCGCGCCGCCGGAGGCGAGCGCGAGGACGAGGCCGGCGGTGGCGACGGCGCCGGCGAAGGCGACGCCGATGTCGGACAGGAGCGGCATGCTGATGCCGAACGCGGCGAAGGCGGTGACGGCGAGGTAGGCTCCGGCGTTGACCGCGAGCGTGTCGGGGCTGGCGAGGGGGTTGCGCGCGACCGACTGGAGGAGGCTCCCGGAGGCGCCCAGGGCGATGCCGACGAGGACCGCGGCGGCCAGGCGCGGCAGCCTGGCTCCGGACAGGACGTTCCACACGCCCGGATCGGCGGTGCCGACGACGAGGTCGAGCAGGTCGCCGGTGTCGACTCCGGAGGTGCCCTGGGTGAGGTGGAGAACCGCCAGCGCGACCAGTGCCCCGGTGGTGACGGTGAACGTCGTCGCCGTGGGAAGGAGGCGGGTGGTGCTCGCGGCCGGGGCTCCCGGTCGCGCCGGCGGGGTCAGGGTGCGGCTCAACTGGTGTAGACCTCGGCGTAGAAGTCGAGGAGGATCTCGCTGGAGGCGGGGCCGCCGAAGGTCCAGGCGCCCTCGGGCAGCTGGTACATCGAGCCGTCCTCGACGAACTTGAGGTCGTCCCAGATGGGGTTGCCCACGAGGGTCTCGGTGAAGATGTCGTCGCCCAGGGAGTTGTTGTAGACGAACCTGAGCTCGGTGTCGGTGAACTCGGCCATGCCTTCGACGTCGGTGCTGCCCAGGCCCCAGGCGCCGTCGGTCTCGCCGGTCCAGGCGTTGGTCAGGCCGACGGCCTCGGCGAGCGCACCGGGGAGGGAGGGGGTACCGAAGGGCCGGATGGAGACGGTGGAGCCGTCGTCCCAGCCGTCGGCGAACAGGTAGGGGATGTCGCCGGTGCCGGCGGCTTCGATGGCGGCGGCGACGTCGGCGACCTTGGCGTCGAAGTCGGCGAGGATCGCCTCGGCCTCGTCGTTCTTGCCGAGCAGCTCGGCGATCATGTTGACGTCGCTCTTCATGCGGGCGATGTTGTCGGTCTCGTTCGAGCCCTCGGTGACGAGCACGGTCGTGAACTCTTCGAGCTGCGGGATGATCGCCTCGGAGTCGATCTCGGCGATGACCAGGTCGGGCTGGAGCCCGGCGATGGCGTCGACGGAGGGCTCGTGGCGCAGGCCGACGTCGGTGACGGAGTCGTCGAGGGGCACGGCGGCGCCGGCCCAGGTGTCGTAGCCGTCGATGTCGGCGACGCCGACGGGCATGACGCCGAGGTCGGCGGTGATCTCGACTTCGGCCCATTCGAGGACGACGACGCGTTCGGCGGGGGCGTCGAGTTCGACGGTCTCGCCCCTGAAGTCGACGGTCGAGACGGGGCCGGTTTCGGCGGAGGCCTCGTCGGAGGCGCCGGAGGCCTCGGTGGTGCCGCAGGCGGTGGTGGTGAGGAGGGCGGCGGCCAGTGTTGCGGGCACGGCGGCGCGCACGGTTCGGGAGAGTCGCATCGGGTTCCTTCGTTATTCGGCGGCGCTGCCCGCGAACCGTCGGCTGTGTTTGCCGATGGGTCGGGTGGTGAGCAGGCCGGTTGCGGGATCGGTGTCGACTTCGATGTCGATGCCGTAGGCGGGGGTGAGGTTCTCGGCGGTGAGGACTTCGGCGGGGGTGCCGGAGGCCTTGACGCGGCCGTCCTGGAGCAGGACGGCGCGGTCGGCGACGGCGGCGGCCTGGTCGAGGTCGTGGAGGACGACGCCGACGGCGGTGCCGTGCTCGTCGGCGAGGTCGCGGATGAGGTCGAGGATCTCGACCTGGTAGCGCAGGTCGAGATAGGTGGTGGGCTCGTCGAGCAGGAGCACGCCGGTGTCCTGGGCGAGGCAGGAGGCGAGCCAGACGCGCTGGCGTTCGCCGCCGGAGAGGGCCTCGACGCCGCGGTGGGCCATGTGGGCGACGCCGCAGATGTCCATGGCGCGCTTGACTGCCGCGGGGCCGTTCTCGTCGCCGGATCGCCAGCGGCCGCGGTAGGGGTGGCGGCCGTAGCCGACGACGTCGACGACGCGGATGCCGCCGGGGATCGGCCTGGACTGGGCGAGCAGGGAGACGCGCCGGGCGAATTCCTTGGGGTGGAGGTGGGCGGCGGTGGTGCCGTCGGGGAAGGCGACCTCGCCGGCCTGGGGGTGGTGGAGTCGGGCGAGGGCGCGCAGCAGGGTGGACTTGCCGCTGCCGTTGGGGCCGAGGAGGGCGGTGACCTGGCCGCCGCGCAGCTCGATGTCGGCTCCGTGCACGACGGTCTCGCCGTAGTAGGCGAGTTCTAGGGCGCGTCCGCTGAGCCCGGCATCTTCAGACATGAAGGTAAGGCTAGCCTATCTTTCGGGGCGGGTCGACCGGGGCGGGGGCGGGGATGACACGCGAGCGGGTGAATACGAGCGCTCGCTATGGACATCCCGTGACGGTTCGGGTCGACTGGTCCCTGACGGCGGTTCGCCGAAGGAAAGGAACAGCATGGCACCGAATGTGAAGGTGGAGCCTTCGAGTGTCGGCATCGACGAGGTCTGGACCGTCGAGCGCGTCAAGGCGCTCGGGGTGATGACGAACGTGGAGACGGCCGCGCAGGTCTTGGGTATCGGCAGGACGGTGGCTTACCGCTTGGCGAAGGAGGGGCGCTTCCCGGTGGAGGTCTTGAGGATCGGCCACAGTTACCGGGTGCCGGTGCTGCGGCTGCTCGAGTTGCTCGGGGCGGACGCCGACGAGCGCGTCTGAGCGAGGCCGCGTTCGGTGCCGCCGCGGGGAGCGGCACCGAACGGCGCGTCACTTCTTCTTGCGGGAGCCGTGTCTGAAGTAGACGAACAGGCGCCCGAAGTTCTTGGAGTCCTTGTCGACACGGTGGTACAGCGCCTTGATCTCCTTCTGGTCGAGGAAGCGCAGCACCTTCTTCTTGAGCTGGCCCGAGCCCTTGCCGGGGATGATCTCGACGGTGTCGATCTTCTTGGCGATCGCCTCGTCGATGACCTCCCGCAGCGCGCGGTCGATCTCGGAGCCTCGGTTGTAGATGTCGTGCAGGTCCAATACCAGCTTCGCCATGGCGGTTCCCCCTGTTTACGCGACCGGCGCCCGGCGCAGGTCCGGCTCCAGGTAGATGGCGGCGGCGATCGGCACGGCCGCGCGGACGCGCTCCTCCGCGGCGTTGATCTCGGCGGCGATCTCCTCGCCGGTCTCTGAGTCCTCGATGCCGATCTTGGCGGCCACGAGCAGCTCGTCGGGGCCGACGTGGAGGGTCTTGAGGTGGATGATGTCGGTGATGTGGCCGCCGTCGAGGATCGCCGCCTCGATCGCGCCGATGTTCGCCCGCGTCGCGGACTCGCCGATGAGCAGGCTCTTGGTCTCGATGGCGAGCACGACCGCGATGACTACGAGCAGGACGCCGATGACCATGGTGCCGAGGGCGTCGAAGATCGGCTCGCCGGTGATGACGGCGAGGCCGACGCCGAGCAGGGCCGCGATGAGCCCGACGAGCGCGCCGATGTCCTCCAGCAGGATCACCGGCAGCTCGGGGGACTTGGCGCCCCGCACGAACCTCACCCACGACTGCTCGCCGCGGACGGCGTTCGACTCCCTGATGGCCGTGCGCAGCGAGAACCACTCCAGGACGATCGCCACCACGAGCACGCCGATCGCGACCATCGGCGAGGTGAGTTCGTGCGGGTCGGAGAGCTTGTGGTAGCCCTCGTACAGGGCGTAGAGCCCGCCGATGCTGAACAGCACGATCGAGACGATGAACGCGTAGATGTAGCGCTCGCGCCCGTACCCGAACGGGTGCGCCGGGCTCGCCTCCCTGCGGGCCCGCCTGCCGCCGACCAGCAGCAGCACCTGATTGGACGCGTCTGCCACCGAGTGGACGCCCTCGGCCAGCATCGACGCGGAGCCGGTGATCCCCGCCGCGATGAACTTGCTGATCGCGATGCCGGTGTTCGCGCCCAGGGCCGCGAGGATCGCCTTGGTACCGCCTTCTGTCGACATGTGCTCGCTCTTTCCTTCCGTCGGGGGTGTGCGCCGAGCGCAGACCGAGTCTGCCACGGCGGTGCAAGCTGCGGGGACCGACTCGGCGGCGTCCCACTTCCTCGCCGGCGGTGAGACGTTCGCGACATGTCCCGCGCCTCGGCGCGGTGCTAACCTTGGGCCGGTGGCCACGCCCCGGGCGCCTCGGCGTCCGGACCGGGTGACGGCACTGCGCACCGCCGAGGGGTAAGCGACCCTTGCCCCGGCCGAACGCCTCGATCGAGGCACCTGCGGCCCCTGCGCAGACCCCATCCGCGTCGCCGCCGCACGGACCGAGTGGTGGACCGGTTCCGGCATATGAAGACCCAGCCGGGTCGTGCCGAGAACCGAGCGCTGAAAGGCCGTGCCGTGACCACCCTCGAACGGGAGCACTCCGCCCCGTCCCCCGCCGCGACGCGGCCGACACGCCGACAATGGCTGTCGGTGGCCGCGGTCGCCTTCGGCGTCTTCGTCGTCATCTCCTCCGAATTGCTGCCCGTCGGCCTGCTCACCTCGGTCGGCGCGGACCTGGACGTCAGCCCCGGCACCGCCGGGCTCATGGTCACCGTCCCCGGGCTCGTGGCCGCCGCCACCGCGCCGCTCAGCGTCGTCCTCGCCGGCCGCCTCGACCGCCGCCTCGTGCTGCTCGGCCTGGCCGTGCTCGTCGCCGTCGCCGACTTCGTCGCCGCGATCGCCGGCGGCTTCGCCCTCATGCTCGCCGCCCGGGTCCTCGTCGGCGTCACCATCGGCGCGTTCTGGGCCATCGCCGGCGGCATCGCCGTCCGGCTTGTGCCCGCCGCGGCCGTGCCGCGCGCCACCGCCGCGATCTACGGCGGCATCGGCGCCGCCACCGTCCTCGGCGTCCCGGCCGGGACCTTCCTCGGCGACCGGCTCGGCTGGCGGGCCGCGCTGGCCGCCTTCGGCGTCCTCGCCCTCGTCTCGATGGCCGCGATCGCGCTCCTGGTGCCGAGCCTGCCGTCGAACGCGCGGATCCGCTTCGCGGCCCTGCCGCGCATGCTGCGCGCCAACGCCCGCGTCCGGCGCGGCATGGCGCTGACGTTCCTCATCGTCTCGGGCCACTTCGTCGCCTACACCTACATCAGCCCGATCCTGACCGAGCACGGCGTCGCCGAGAACCGCGTCAGCGGCCTGCTCATGGTCTACGGCTTCGCCGCGCTCGCCGCGACCTTCGCCTCCGGGGCCCTGATCGGCAGGCACCTGCGCGCGACCCTGATCACGCTCGCCGCCGCGATGTCGCTGGCAATGGCGCTGCTGGCCCTCACCGTCGGCGGCGCGCTCTCGGCCGCGGCCGTCCTGGTGCTGTGGGGCATCGGCTACGGGATGGTCTCCCCGGCCGTGCAGACCTGGTACATGAAGGCCGCCCCCGGCGAGACCGAGGTCGCCACCAGCCTGAACACCATGATGTTCAACCTGTCGATCGCGCTCGGCTCCTTCGCCGGGGGACTGGCCGTCGACGCGGTCGCCCCGAGCAGTGTCCTGTGGATCGGAGCCGTGCTCCTGATCCCGGTCGTGCTGCTCGTCGGACCGCGCTCCCGTTAGATCGGGGCGGGTCGGCGCGACTCGGCCGCCGCGAGGCCGCCGATCGAGGCGAGCAGGACCAGCGTCCCGGTCAGGGTCGCCGCCGTCATCGGCTCACCGAGCAGGAACACCGCGAGCAGCGCGGCCGTGACCGGCTCGATCAGCATCATCACCGACGCCGTCGCCGCCCGCACCCGCGCGGCCCCCGCGAAATAGCACGGGTAGGCCAGCGCGGTCGTGAACGCCGCGAGGTAGGCCATGAGCGCCGCGACCCGCCACACGTCCCCGCCGTGGGGGACGAGGCCCTCGAACCATGCCAGCGGCAGCAGGACGGCCGCGCCGATCCCGAAGGACCACATGGTGAGCGTGAAAGGGTCCTCGCCGTCGCCAGTTCGGCCGGTGAGCCGCCCCAACAGCGTGACGCCCGCGTATCCGACGGCCGACAGCAGTCCGAGCGCGACCCCGAACGGATCGACGACGCCCTCGGCGTTGCCGCCGACGAGGACGACGAGCCCGGCCCCGGCCCCGGCGACGGCGGCAATGCCGCCGCGACCGATGCGCTCGCCGAGGAAGACCCTCCCGCCGACCGCGGTGACGATCGGGCAGGACCCGAGTGTGACGACGGTGGCCACGGCGACCCCGGTGATCTCGACCGACGCGAAATACGCGGTCTGGAAGAGCGCCATCGAGACGCCGACGCCGATCAACAGGGCGAGGCGCCCGCGCAGCGGGCGAGCGGCCCGGCGCGGTGCGCGGCCGGTGCGCGGCAATCCCGTGACGGCGAGCAGGAGGACGAGCCCGCCGAGGTGGCGCCAGAACGACACGGCCACAGGGCCCAGCTCGCTCGAGCGGTAGACGAGGTCGGCCGCGGTGCCGGTGGTGCCCCACGTCAGGGCGGTGATGGTCAGGAAGACGAGGCCGCGTCGAGCGGCACTCGGGTCCACGCGCGGACGCGCGGCGGCTTCGGTGGAATGGGACACGATGCGTTCTCCAGCAGAGAGATTCGGAACGAATGATCTCGTCTGCGGGCATGACCGCCGTGCGCGTCGGGCCGCGGCCCGACGCGTCGGAGATGGCTGAGGCCCGCCTTAGGCGGCGGGCGGGGATACCGAACGCATGAGAGGGATCATACGGCTCTCACGGTGTGGAACGCCAGTGTGACGGCGCCGGGCCGCGGTGGAAGAATGGGGCTCGCGTGCTGAGAGGAGCCGTCGATGACCGCGATCATGGTGTTCGCCACAGCGATCCTGGTGGCCGTGATCGTGCCAGGGCCGGACTTCGCGATGGTCACCCGCAACGCCATGCTCAGTGGCCGCGCGAGCGGGGTGTGGACGGCGCTGGGCGTCGCGCTCGGCGTCGGCGTCTGGGTCGTGGCGACCGCCGCGGGCTTGGCGGCGCTGCTGGCGGCATCGGTGTTCGCGTTCACCGTCGTCAAGATCGCCGGCGCGCTTTATCTCGCCTATCTGGGCGTCAAGTCGATCGCCGCGGCGTTCAGGGACCGCTCGCGGCCGGTGGGCAAGATCGAGCTGGACCAGCGGATGAGCCGCTGGGAGGCGTTCCGCTCGGGGCTGCTGTGCAATCTGCTCAATCCCAAGGCCCTCGTGTTCTTCACGGCGCTGCTGCCGCAGTTCATCGGCGGCGGCGCGCACTGGTCCCACGTGGGGGAGCTGGCGGCGGTCGGGACGGCGTTGACCGCCGTGTGGTTCGTCGTACTCGCCAACCTCGTGGGGCTGCTGCGCCGATTCCTGACGCGCCCTGTGGTCCGGGCGTGGATCAACGGGGTCACCGGCGCCGTTCTGGTCGCCCTCGGCGTGCGCGTGGCCGCTACCTAGGGGAAAACCGATGGCGCTCGCTCCGCCGGTGAGGGACGATCGTCCCCATGAGCCGGTGGGAGATCGAGCGGGAGATCGAGGCGTACTACGACCGTGGCGGCGAGCGCGAGCGTTTGCGTGCGAACGCGCGCGGCCGGCTCGAGTTCACGCGCATGCAGCAGTTGCTGCGGCGCCTGCTTCCCGGACCGAACCTCGACGTCCTCGACGTCGGCGGTGCCACCGGCGTCCACTCGGAGTGGCTGGCCGCCGACGGCCACAAGGTGACCCTGGTCGACCCCGTCGCCAGCCAGGTCGCCGTGGCCGCCCGGCTGCCCGGTGTCGCGGCGAAGGTCGGCGACGCCCGTGAGCTGCCCTGCGAGAGCGACTCCTTCGACGCGGTCTTGCTCATGGGCCCGCTGTACCACCTGACCGACCGGGAGCATCGCGTCACGGCCCTGCGCGAGGCGCGCCGCGTGGCGCGCCGCGGCGGCCTGGTGGCAGCGGTGACGATCAACCGCACCGCGGGCTGGTGCGACTGGCTGCTGTGGAACGCCGACGGCACGGCCCGCAGCCTCCCGGCCGAGGAGAGCCTGCGCGTCCTCGAAGAAGGCGACCTGCGCTATTTCGACGACGGCATCTTCACCACGGCCTACCTGCACCATCCCGGGGAGGTCGCGGGCGAGTTCGCCGACGCGGGCCTGGGCGTTCCGGACCAGTACGCGGTGCAGGGCTTCCCGGGCTACATTCCGCAGCTCGAGGCGATCATCGACCACGCCGAGATCCGTGAACGCCTCCTCGAGGGCCTTCGCGTCATCGAAGCCGAGCCGTCACTGCTCGGCGCGAGCAACCACCTGTTGACGGCAGCGACCGTTCCGGAGTGAGTCCGCCGACGCCGGGCGCCGCGCGGATGGTTCGATGGGGCGATGATGACGCGAATCGAGGAGCTCGGCTGGCGGGAGACTCCCATGGGCGAGATCAGCCTGCGCCGCAGGTACGACCCGGCCGTGGAGACCGAGGTGTACGAGGTGAAGCTCGGCGAGGAGTTCCTCATGTCGAGTCTGTTCACCGTCGCCGAGATGGAGCTGGCGCACATCGGCCTCGCGCGGACCCCGGGCGAGCGCCTCGACGTGGTCGTGGGCGGCCTCGGGTTGGGCTACACCGCCCTGGCGGCCCTTGAGGACCCGCGCGTCGAGACGCTCACCGTCATCGAGTACTCCGACGCGGTCATCGACTGGCATCGGAGGGACCTGCTCCCCGACACCGAGGGCCTGGCCGACGACGACCGCGTGGAGCTGGTCGAGGCCGACTTCTTCGCGACCGCGATGAGCGCCAAAGGCTTCGACCCGGCCGACCCCGGGCGCGCCTACGACGCGGTCCTGCTCGACATCGACCACTCGCCCCGGCGCGTCCTGCACTCCCCGCACGCCGCCTTCTACACTCCCGATGGCCTGCGGGCCATGTCCGCGCACCTCCGTCCCGGCGGCACCTTCGCCATCTGGTCGGACGACCCGCCCGAGGACGAGTTCACCGCCACGCTCGATCAGGTCTTCACCGACGTGACCGCGAAGCGGGTCTGGTTCGACAATCCCTTCACCAACGGCAGGGCCTCGAACACCGTCTATGCCGCCACCAAGGCCTGACGCGCGGAACGACTCGGAGGTGCGGTTCCCCCTCGCCGCGCGGGGCGTCAGCGCGGCTTTCGGTCCGTGATGCAGTACACGAGGCCGGTCGGGTCGCGCATGACCTGCCAGTGCTCGAAGCGATCCAGCCGCACGGCGCCGCTTTCGACGTGGCGCACGGTCTCGGCGTCCATGTCGGAGCAGGCCAGATCGATGTGGGCTCGTGTCGACGCGTCCGGATCGCCCTCGTCCACGCTCTGGACGAGGATCTCCAGCGGCGCGCCCTCGGGCCGTTGGAGGCGCCTGAACTCCGAGCGCTTCGTCGGCAGGAGGGGCCGGCCGGTGAGGGTCGACCAGAAGTCGTGTTCGCGGTCGAAGCGGGCCGCCGGCACGTCGACGCAGATCTGGTCCGCGATGCTCCGCTGCCCGCCGGGCCATTCGACGGGCCCGGGGACTTGGGATTGGCCGTGGTGGTCGAGCATGCAGAACGGCAAGCCGCCGGGGGAGAGGAGCACCACGATGTCGTCCTTTTCGGACTTGACCGTCGCGCCGAGCGCCGACGCCCGCTCGGCCTCGGCGCGTATGTCGTCGACGTAGAGGTCGAGGTGGTTGCCGACCGCGCCCGACTGGAGACGCTGCACTCCGAGGCACGGGTCGCCGCTGGTCGGGATCATCATCGCGAACTCGCCTTCAGGGCCGCCGAAGGGGGAGAGGGTCGCGTCGGTGATCCTGAGCCAGAACTCGACACCGGACTCGAAGGCCTCGGGCGGAAAATCAAAGAACGCCGCTGTCCATCGAATCGCCATACCTTTGGAGTCTAAGGGTTCTGGCCGTGCGAATCAGCCGCTCGGGGACAGCAGACGCTTGACCGCCGCGAATGCCGCCTCGGCGAGGCGTTCGAGTTCGTCCCCGCTCAATAGGTCCATATTGGCGACCGACCATTCGTCCATCGTCCACAGCATCGCTCTGACCATACTGCGCTGCAACGAGACGGGGAGGTCGCCGCCGACCGCCCCCGCCGAGCGGCCGACTTCGAGCGCCTCGTCGATCCAGGCGTCGATGAGGGCCCTGGTCTTCGCGAGCGAGGGCGGGGCGTCGGGGAGGTAGAACAGTTTCGGCAGCGTCGCGAAGCCCGGCCGTTCTCTCGCCGCGCCGGCGAGCCGGGCGGTGAGCTCCTCGACGCGGGCCCAGAAGTCGCCCTCGGCGAGGTCGCCGGGGGCGGGCAGACCGAGCGCCTCGACCAGTGCCGCTCCGATGTCGGCGACCACGGCGGTGAACAGGTCCTCCTTCGAGTCGAAGTAGTGGTAGAACGAGCTCTTGCTCATGCCCCTGGCGCGGATGATGCGGTTCAGTGAGGCGCGCTCATAGCCGGCCTCGGCGAACTCCGCCGCGGCCGTCTCCAGCAGCGCCCGCCGCCGCTCGGGCGGCAGCACGCCCGTCCCACGTGTCGCCATGCGGCCAAGGATAACAATGCCTTGGACCGGCCGGTCCACTACCGTGGTAGATTCGAGTGGACCGAGTGGTCCAAGGAATGGGAGAAGCCGTGCTGCGCCAGGTTCCGCTACAAGAGCAGGTCGAGGCCTCGCGAGCCGACCGCCTGCGAGTGCTCATCGTCGGCGCGGGCATCGCCGGACTGACGCTCGCCCAGCTGCTGCGCCGCCAAGGGCTCAACCCCGTCCTCATCGAACGGGCCGGTCCCGACGCGCCCAGCGGCTACATGCTCGCGCTCATGCCGCTCGTCGATCCCGTCCTCGCCGCGCTCGAGGTCACCGACGAGTACGTCGCCCGCAGCGTGTCCATGGACCGCTACCGGATCCGCGACCGGCGCGGCTCGGTCATGCGCGAGTACACGATGGGCGAGTTGCTCAAGACCTACGGCGACTACCGCGGCATCAGCCGCGGCGAACTCATGGCGGTCCTCGCCTCGCCCGGCGGGACCGTCAGCCACCGGCTCACCGTCACCGGCATCGAGGAGCGCGACGAGGCGGTCATCGCCTCGATCGGCGACGAGGACGAGGCCGAAACGGTCGAGTTCGACGCCGTCATCGCCACCGACGGCCTGCACTCCGGCACCCGCGACCTCGTGCTCGCCCCCGAGCAGGTCAAGGCCTACGACACCGGCTGGGGCGGATGGGTCGTCTGGACCGGCCCCGACGAGGACACCGACCTCGGCGAGGAGCTCTGGGGCGTCGGCTCCCTCGTCGGCACCTATCCCGTCAAGGACCGGATCGGCACCATCATCTGCGGTTCGCGGGACGACTCGGGCACCGGCCTCGACGCGTTCGTCGCGTGGCTGCGCACCGAGATCCCCGAAGCGGGCGAGCGCATGTCGCGCGTCCTCGCCGAGGCCGTCGACGGGCGCGAGTCCTACTACTGGCCGCTCACCGACTGCCGCTGCGCCACATGGTCCTCGGGTCGCGTCGGTCTGCTCGGGGACGCCGCCGCCGGCTTCCTGCCCACCGCCGGCATCGGCGCCGGCATGGCCATGGAGTCCGCGTGGGTCCTGGCCGTCCGACTCGCCCGCTGCGAACCGGGCGGAGTCGCCGACGCCCTCGCCGGCTACGAGCGGGCCCAGCGCCCCCGCGTCGAGGCCGCACAGGACAACTCCCGCCAGCTCGCGCCGCTGATGTTCAACAACGTCGGCTTCGCGGCGGTGCTGCGCGACAACGCCGCCAAATACCTCCCGCTCGGCGTCGTGCTCGGCCCGATCCGCAAGCTCCTCGAAAGCCGGCCGCCCGGCCTTCGCTGAGGGCCGTCCGCGTGCCCCGCGGCAGGTCCCTCACTCCATGCTCGACGAACGCCGCTGCCACGCCGGGAACCGATCTGGAGGAGGCGTTCACGCCAAGGTGGACGTACGCTTGAGAGCGTGAGTCATCGCACGGACACCGCAGGTGAGGAGGCGCGCCGGCGTCGCGCCCGCCTCGTCGAGCGGCTCCACGAGCGCGGATCGCTCCGCTCCGCGCCGGTGCGTGAGGCGATGCTCGACGTGCCCAGGCACCTGTTCGTGCCCGAGGCCCCGCTGCGGGCCGCCTACTCCGACGATGTGTTCGTCACCAAGCGCAACCACGAGGGCGACCCCGTCAGCTCCGCCTCGCAGCCCGCCATCGTGGCCGAGATGCTCGAGCAGCTCGATGTGCGTCCGGGCCACCGCGTCCTCGAGATCGGGGCCGGCACCGGGTACAACGCGGCACTGCTCGACTCCCTTGTCGGACCGGGTGGCTCGGTGACGACCGTCGACCTCGACGACGACACCGTCAAGCGGGCGCGCGCGGCCTTGGAGGCCGTCGGGTGCGAGCGAGTCCGCGTCGTCCGCGGCGACGGTGAACTCGGCTGGGCCGACGGCGCGCCGTACGACCGCGTCATCGTCACCGTCGCCACCTGGGACCTGCCGCTAGCCTGGTGGGACCAGCTCTCCCAGGGCGGCAGGCTCGTCGCGCCGCTCCAGATTCGCAGCTCAGAGCACTCGATCGCCTTCGAGCTCTCCGGAGGCGTCATGCACAGCCGGTCCATCATCACCTGCGGGTTCATGCCCATGCGCGGTCTCGGCCGGCACGAGAGCCAGGTCGTCGAGCTCTCCGAGGGCCGCATCATCACCTTCCACGCCGATCCGGAGGTCGAGGCCGAAGCGGCGCGCGGCGTGCTCGACCAGCGCGGCGCCACCGTCTGGACGGGCGTCCGCATCGCACCGGGCGAGGACACGGCCCAGTTGTCGCTGTGGCTGGCCTGCGCGTTCAGCGGCTACGGGCGCATGAGCGCGCCGTTCGGGGATCACGGGAAGCTCCGGCTCATCCTGCGCTGGGCCAATCCGGCGGTCGTCCACGGCCGAGCGTTCGCGTACCTGGCGTGCCGGCGCGCCGTCGATGTGAGCGGTATCGAGGTCGGCGTGTGCGGGCACGGGACCGGCGGCTTGGAGCTGGCGCAGCGCATAGCGCGGCAGGTCGTCGCATGGGACCGCGAGGCCCGCAGCGGACGCCGTCTTCAGATCGAGGCATACCGGTCCGACGCGGGGCCCGGCGCCGAGGGCCGGTTCGTGGTGCCCAAGCGGCACAGCCGCCTGGCGATCCGACTCGCCTAGTATCGGGCGCGGTCGACGTGACCCGCCCCTGCACGGCGATGATCCGCGTTCCGCCGCGCGGCATCGACGCCGTTCCTTTCAGGATGATCGCCTGGCGTGCCCGTGCCGACCGCGGGCGCTCCCTGACCGCACGGATGTGATCGGTGGAGTCACCTTTCGACAACGACTCCTTCGGGCTCTTCGTCATGGCGGCCCCCTGGCAGGACCGAGCCCCAGAGCGGGCGAGCCGGCCCGCCCGGTCTTACGCCCCCAGGCGGACGCCGTTCTACGACCTTGGTGGGACGCGAGAGTCGCACGGCGCGGGTAGCGTCAATGGCAACCGCCCACACCCAGCGGAGGAACACCCATGTCTGAAACCGGCACCATGGCCGCGACCGCACCGGCGGCCGACGCCACCGCGGCCGCCGACGCTCCGGTGAAGGCCCCGATCTCGCGATTGTGGACCTACGCCCGCCAGCACCTGCGCCTGCTCCTCATCGGCGGCGCGCTCTCATTCCTGGGCGGGATCACCGGCCTGATCCAGCCCCTCATCGCCATGGACATCATCGAGGCGCTCTCGGACGACACGTCCCTGCGCGATCCGCTGCTGCTCCTGGCCGGCGTCGTCATCGTCGGCGGCGTCCTCAGCGCCTTCGGCCCCTACCTCATGCAGATCGCCGGCCAGGATGTCGTCCTGAGCGTGCGCAAGCGCCTCATCGGCACGCTGGTCCGACTCCAGGTCTCCGAGGTCGACCGACTGCGCCCCGGCGACCTGGTCTCGCGACTCACCTCCGACACCAACCTCCTGCGCACCGTCGCCAGCACCACCGTCATCGGCGGCGTCACCGACTCGTTCATGCTCATCGGCGGCATCGCCCTCATGGCCTGGCTCGACCTGATCCTGTTCGGCACCACCATGGCCATGGTGGTACTCGTGACCGTCACGATGATGTTCATCATGCCGCGCATCCAGAGCGCCACAGTGGACTCACAGAAGGCCCTGGGTGACATGGGCTCGCTGCTGGAGCGCATCTTCAGCGCCTTCCGCACCGTCAAGGCGTCCAGCGCCGAGGAGTACGAGATCGCGCGCCTCGAACAGGCCGCCACGAGCGCCCGCGACAAGGGCGTCCGCGCGTCCCTGTGGGAAGGGCTGGCCGGCGTCGCCGCATGGCTGCCGATCAACATCGCCTTCCTCATGGTCCTCGGCGTCGGCGGCGCCCGCGTCGCCTCGGGAGCGATGGACGTCGGCACGCTCATCGGTTTCCTGCTGCTGCTGTTCTACCTCATGGGACCGGTCAACGGCCTGGTCGCCTCGCTCTCGCAGCTCCAGACCGGCCTGGCCGCCGTCAAGCGCATCGAGGACGTCGCCGAGCTCGACGCCGAGGCGCCGACGAACGGCACCGTGATCGAGACCGGCTCCGGCCCGGCTCGGGTGGCGTTCCAGGACGTCACCTTCCGCTACGCCGACGATCTGCCGTACGTCCACCACGGCGTCACCTTCGCCTCGAGCGGCACGGGCCTGACCGCGCTCGTCGGCCCCTCCGGCGCGGGGAAGACGACGGTGTTCTCGCTCATCGAACGCTTCTACCCGGCCACCAGCGGCTTGGTCACGGTCGACGGCCGCGAGGTCTCCGAATGGCCGCTGGCGACCCTGCGCCGCATGATCGGCTACGTCGAGCAGGACGCGCCGGTCCTGCACGGGACGCTGCGCGAGAACCTCGTCATGGCCGCGCCCGACGCCACCGAGCACGAGATCGAAGACGTCGTCAAGCTCGCCCGCCTCACCGACCTCGTCGGGCGCCTCCCCGACGGGCTCGATTCGCCGATCGGCTACCGGGGCATGACGATCTCCGGCGGCGAGCGGCAGCGCGTGGCCATCGCGCGGGCGCTGCTGCGCAAGCCGAGGCTGCTGCTGCTCGACGAGGCCACCTCGCAGCTCGACGCCACCAACGAGGCGGCGCTCAAACAGGTCATGCTCGACGCCGCCGAGCGCACCAACGTGCTCGTCGTCGCGCACCGGCTCTCGACCGTCACCAGCGCCGACCAGATCGTCGTGCTCGACGCCGGGCGGGTGCGCGCGGTCGGCTCGCACGCCGAACTCGTCGAGCACGACGAGCTCTACCGCGACCTGGCCGCCTCGCAACTGCTCACCGCCAAATGAGCGCCTGGCACGACCGCCTCGACGAAGCGGGGGACTGACGGGCCGATTTCCACGAGCGTTCAGTCGACGTTCACAGCCGGGAAGGCTGCCCGACCGCCTCGGCCGGTGTACTGGTGATCCCCAGTCCCCGACCGAAGAGGATGCAGCGAATGTCCCGAAAGGGCGCACTCCTTCGCGGTTTCACCGCGATCACCGCCGCCGCCGCGGTGATCGCGGCGGCCTCCGCTCCCGCCGCCGCCAAGCCCCGCCACGAGCCGTCCGACGAGCCGATCGTCATCGCCCACCGCGGCGCCAGCGGCTACCTCCCCGAGCACACGCTGGAGGCGTACGAGCTCGCCGTCGACCTCGGGGTCGACGTCATCGAGCCCGACCTGGTCCTCACCGCCGACGGCGAACTGCTGGCCCGCCACGAGCCGATGCTCAGCGGCACGACCGACGTGGCCGAACACCCCGAGTTCGCCGACCGCAAGACCACCAAGACGATCGACGGCCGGCCCGTCACCGACTGGTTCGCCGACGACTTCACCCTCGCCGAACTCAAGACCCTCCGCGCCGAAGAGCGCATCCCGGAGCTGCGCCCGCGCAGCGCCAAGTGGGACGGGAAGTTCCAGCTCGTCACCTACGACGAGGTCCTCGACTACGTCGCGACCCTCGACCGCGAGGTCGTGACCTACCCCGAGATGAAGCACCCCGGCTACTACAAGGCGATGGGGCTGAGCATCGAGGACGCCCTGGCCGATCTGCTCGAGGAGCGCGGACTCGACGAGGAGGACTCGCCGGTGTGGGTGCAGTCCTTCGAGTACCCGAGCCTGGTCGAGATCGACGAGCGCATCGACAACCCGGTCGGGCTCAACATCGGCGGCTCCGGCGAGATCTCCGACGCCGACCTGGACCTGTACGCCGACACGCTGGACACGATCAGCCTGAACAAGGACCGGATCATCCCGCGCGACGCCGAGGGCTACCTGCTCGAGCCGACCGACGTCGTCGACCGCGCCCACGACCGCGGCCTCCAGGTGCACGTGTGGACGTTCCGCAGCGAGAACACCTTCCTGCCCGCGGACCTGCGCAAGGGCCACAAGGCCGGCAAGTGGGGTCGCTACAAGGCCGAGTACGAGCTGTTCTACGAGCTCGGCGTCGACGCGGTCTTCAGCGACCACCCGGACAAGGCGATCGCCGCACGCGAATAAGGACCGTCTCCAGCCCAGGACTCGATTGAGCGCCGAGGGGCCGCCCCAGCCGCCGGGACGGCCCCTCGGCCGTGTGCGCTCGGAGGATGCCCGATCACGGGCGCCGGTGTCGGTCCCCGCTGCGATCATGAGCGGATGAACGAACAGATCGTCCCCCTCCTCAAGGTCAAGGACGCCGCGGCCGCGCTGCCGTGGTACGAGCGCATGGGCTTCACCGAGCAGTGGGTCCACCGCTTCGAGCCGGGGTTCCCGGCGTTCATGGAGATCGCCCGCGGCCAGATGCGGCTCTTCCTCTCCGAGCACGAGGGCGACGCCCCTAGGGAGGGGTCGGTGTATCTCTTCGTGCGGGACGTGGACGCCGTCGCCGCCGAGTTCGGCGCCGCCGCCGAGGACACCGCATGGGGGACGCGCGAAGTGGAACTGCGCGATCCCGACGGGAACCGCCTGCGGATCGGACGGCGCCTGCGTCCTTAGCGGTCCAAGACCAGCTCGAAATGCACGGTCTCGAACGCGACCGCGCGCTCATCGTGCCGCGCGTCCTCGTCGGCGGCGCGCTCGTCGTAGACGATCTTCCCCCGCGTCTGCCAGAACTCCACCGCTCCGGGCGTGCGCGCGTCGGTGTGCAGGTAGACGGCCGTGTACCGATCGCGCGAGGCCGCGAAGTCCAGGCAGGCGTCCACGAGTGCGCCCGCCAGGCCGCGCCTGCGGTGCTCGGGCCGCACGTAGACGCGGTACAGGCTCGCCGTGTGCCCGACCTCGAAGCGCGAGGCGACCTCGATCGGGTGCGGCGGGGAGGTCGGCGTCTGGCCCCGTACGCCGGCGGTCGCCATGACCGCGCCGTCCCGCTCGGCCACGAACAGCACATTGTCCTCGGGCGCCAGGTAGAACGACTCCATGTCGATGATGTCGGAGTGCCATTGCGGCAGGTAGCCGTGCCCGAAGTCGCGGTACACGGTGTCGAGCATGACCGATCGCGCCTGCGCGAGATCCTCGGGCTGTGCCTGGCGGACAACGTAACCGTTCACACCTCTATTGCCACGCAGGCTTGCGGTACTCGACATGCGTGCCATTATTGCATGCAGTTTGCAATAAGAAAGAATATGCGATAAGAGATGAAGGTCACTCCATGCCCTTGAATCGCCGCACCCTCCTCGGCACCACCGCGCCCCTCGCGCTCGGCGGCCTCCTCGCCGGCGCGGGCTGCTTCTCCCCGGACTCGGCCGCCTCCGAACGCCTCACCATCGCCATGGCCCTCGCCCCGGCCGCCGGCCTCTCGCCCCACTCCGACGACGCCTTCCTCCTCACCCGCTGGGCCGTCACCGAGACCCTCGTCGGCCTCGACGCCGACGGCACCCCCGGACCGCGCCTCGCCGCCGCATGGACCCGGATCGACGACACCACTTGGGAGTTCACGCTCCGCGACGACGTCGTCTTCCACGACGGCACCGTCCTCGACGCCGAAGCCGCCGCCCGGTCCCTCAACGCCGCGGCCGAAGCCGCCGCCGTCCCGCGCGTCATCGACGGCCTCGGCCTCGCCGCCGAGACCGCCGGCGACCTCACCGTTCACGTCACCACCGCCGAAGCCGATCCCCTACTGCCCCAACGCCTCTCCAGCCCCCAGCTCGCCATCCTCGCCCCCGCCGCCTTCGCCGGCGACGCCGTCGACCCCATCGGCCACGCCACCGGCCCGTTCACCATCGCCGAGGCCACCGCCACCGGCGCCGTCATGGAACGCCACGACGACTACTGGGGCGAGCGGGCCGCCATGGACGGCTTCGCCGCCGACTACGTTCCCGACGCCGCCACCCGCGTCGCCGCTCTCCGCTCCGGCGAAGCCGACGTCATCGAGGCCGTCCCCTACGCCCAGATCGAGACCCTCGACCCCGAGCGGCTCCAAGACGCCCCCACCGCCAGGACCGTCAGCTGCTACCTCAACACCGCCGACGGCCCGCTCGCCGACCCCGGCCTGCGTGCCGCCGTCGCCGCCGCGATCGACCCCGCCCCGATCGTCGACGACATCTACGAAGGCCGCGCCGACGCCCCCGAGGGCCTGTTCGGGCCCGCCCTCGCCTGGGCCGCCGACCACCGCGAGCACACCCTGCCCGAGGCGACCGAACCCGCCGGCGAGACGCTGACCCTCGCCACCTACGCCAACCGGGCCGAACTGCCCGAGACGCTCACCGTCATCGCCGCCCAGCTCGAAGCGGCCGGCTTCGCCGTCGAGACCGAGGTGCGCGACTACAACGACATCGAGCCCGACATGCTCGCCGGCGCCTTCGACGCGTTCCTCATGTCCCGCTCGGTCGTCCAGGACTCCGGCGACGCCTACACCTACCTGGAGAGCGACTTCACCAGCGGCGGCGGCTTCAACGTCTCCCGACTCCAGGACCCGGCCGTGGACGAGGCGGTCGCGGCGATCGCCACGGCGGCCGACCGCCAAGGCGCGGTGCTCGACGCCGAGGCCGCCGTCCTGGCCACCGCCGCCGTCGTCCCCGTCGCCCACGAGCGCCTCGTCATCGGCGTCTCCGACCGCGTCGCCAACGTCGCCGCCGACCCGCGCGAACTCGCGATCATCACCGCGGCGACCACCGTCGACTAGCGTGCACCTCAAAGCGGTCGCGGCGCGGGCGGCCGCGCTCCTCGCCGTCGTCACCGCGATCGGCTTCCTCCCCTGGATCGCCGAACGCGACCCCGCCCTGACCGTCCTGCGCGCCCGCTACCCCGGACGCGAATCCACTCCCGAGGTCCTCGCCGCCGTCCGCGCCGACCTCGGCCTCGACGCCGGCCCGTGGCCACTGCTGCGCGACTGGCTCACCGGCCTCGCCCGCGGCGACCTCGGCACGTCATGGGTCGACGGACGGCCCGTCGCCGAGACCGTCGTCCCGGCGCTCGGAGTCTCCCTGACCGTCATGGGCGCGGCACTCATCGTCGCCTTCGCCGTCGTCGCGAGCGCCTGCGCTCCGGCGCTGCGCCGCGCCGCGGACGGCCGCCCCGGCCGCGCCCGCGGCGTCGCCGTCGCCGCGCTCGTCGCCCTGCCCGACTTCCTCATCGCGACCCTCGGCATCGCCGTCCTCGCCGCCTGGGCCGGCCTGCTGCCCGTCTACGGCTTCGACACGCCCGCCCACCTGGTGCTGCCCGCGCTCGCAATGGGGCTGCCCGGCGGCGCCGTCCTGGCGCGGCTCGGCCGCGACGCCATCGGCGCCACCGCCGGAGAGGACTGGGTGCGCCAGTGGCGTGCCTCGGGCTACCGCCGCTCGCGCATCGTCCGCGGCCTGCTCAAACGCGCCGTTCCGCCGCTGCTCCCGCAGATCGCCATCGTCGCCGTCAGCACCACCGGCAGCGCCGTAGCCGTGGAGACGATCTTCGCGATCCCCGGGCTCGGACGAGCCGCGCTGGCCGCCGCCGACGCGCAAGACCTGCCGACCCTCCAGGCCTGCATGGCGATCCTCATCGGACTCGGCTTCACCGGCGGCGTCCTCGCCCATATCGCGTCGCGACGCCTCGGCGCACCCGCGAAGGCCGAGGCCGCACCGCTCGCCCCGCCCGCCACGGGCAGCCGGGGCCGCGGGCTCGCCTGGATCGCCGCCACCGCCGGGCCGCTCCTCGTCGCCGTGGCCTTCGGGCTCGCCCGCGCGGCCGACGGCGTCGCCACCGCCGAACGCCTCGCCGGGCCCTCGTGGTCGCAGCCGCTCGGAACCGACTCGCTCGGGCGCGACGTCCTCGCCAGGCTCGGACACGGGACACTGTGGACCGTGGGGGCGGCGCTCGCGGCGTGCGCGCTCGCCTATCTCGTCGCGCTCGCGCTCGGCTTCACTCCGCGCCTGGCCCACCCGCTCGCCGAGGCGGTGAACTCGTTCCCGATCGCCATCGCGGGCATCCTCGTGGTGGTGGCGCTCGGGCGCGGCCAGTTCGGGGCGGTCCTGGCGGTCACCGCCGTCTCCTGGCCCCCGCTCGCGGCGCACGCGGCCGAGCTCGTGGCGCAGGCCCGCGCGGCCGGGCACGTGGAGGCGCGGCGGGCGCTCGGTGCCGGCCCGCTGTGGATGCTGAGGAAGCACGTGCTGCCGCTGACGGTCGGCCCGCTGGCGGCGCACGCGGGTCTGCGGTTGCCCGGCATGGCGCTCGGGATCGCCTCGCTCGGTTTCCTCGGGCTCGGCGCCGGGGCCGACTCACCGGAGTGGGGCGCGAGCCTGGCGCGATCGATGCCCTATCTCGAACGCGCGCCCTTCGCGACGCTCGCCCCGGCCGCGGCGATGGTCGCCATGACGCTGGCCGTCATGGCGGCGGTCTCCTTGCCGCTTACTAGACGCTGAAGTCCATGTACTGCACGATCGAGAGGATCGTGCCCGAAGGCGCGGTGATGGCCCCGATCCGCGAACCAGGAGCCTCCATCGGCCGCCCGATCGTCGAGCCGCCCAGCGAGGCCGCGGCAGTCCAGACCAGGTCGATGTCGGACACCCTGATCAGCGGGTGCCACTCGGCCGGCCGTTCCGGATCGACCTCGTCGCCGTGACAGCCGCCGAACTCGCTCTCGCCGCCGGCGGGGCGCAGGGCCGCGTACGGACGCGGATTGTCCGGGCTCTCCCACGGCGGGGTGGTCACCGTCCAGCCCAGCAGGTCTTCGTAGAACCGCATGGCGTCGGCCGGGACGCCGTCGTAGCCGTACTCGACCCAGGCGACGGCGTTGTCCTCGCCGAAGGCCTTGAAGCCCGTGTCGTCCTCGTACGGCTGTATCAGACCGAACCGGGCTCCGCGGGGGTCGTCGATCTCGGAGTACCGGAGCGAGCCGGCCACGTCGGAGGGCTCGGTGATCACGGCGCCGCCCAGTTCCGCGGCGCGCGCGGTCGACCTGTCGCAGTCGGCGACGTGAAAGTAGAGCGTCAGCGTCCGGCTCGGGCTCTGGTCGGGCGGGGCGGGCCACAGACCCATCACTTCGCGGCCGTCCTTGCGGAAATCGTGGTAGTTGAAGGATTCTTCGCCGAAGTCGCGGGCCTCCCATCCGAAGAGCCGTTTGTAGAACTCGACGTCCTTTTCGAGCTCGGAGGTCATGGCGTCGGCCCAGATCGGGGCTCCGAGCGCGATCGATGTCGGCATGTGCACCACTCCTTCGCGGTTATGGTTCGCTGGACAACGCCACCGTGGCATGCGGGTACGACGTTCGCAGGGCTTCCACCGGTTTCGGCGGAACAGGGCGGATTCCGTTCACGCCTTCGAAAGCGGTAGGCGGCCGGGCCGGCGACCCGGCCCTCAGACCTCCGAGATCATGCCGAACAGCGCGCCGGTCGGTGAGGTCAGCGTCGCGCTGCGCCGGTCGGCGTCATCGCCCGGCGGCAGCACCACCGAGGCTCCCAGGTCCACCGCACGGGCCGTGGCGCGGTCGACCGACTCGACGCCGAAGCACACCACCCACTGCGGCGGCAACTCGGTCTCGGGGCCCGACGCGGCATGGCAGCCGCCGAAGCCGCTCCCCGCCCCGCGGACCCGCAGATCGACATAGGGCGCCGGATCGTCCGGGTCTTCCGCTCGCGGCGAAGCTTGGAAGCCGCCGATCGGCTCGGTGGGAACGACCAGCGACCAGTCCAGCAGCTCGGCGTAGAACTGCATCGCCTCGGCGGGAACGCCGTCGAAGACGTATTCGCACCACGCCACGGCGCCCGGCTCCCCGTACGCCATGAAGCCCGCGACGTCGTTCAGCGGTTCGAACAGGCCGAACACGCCGCCGTCGGGGTCGCGCATGCTGGCGTACACCAGATCGTCGCCGACGCGCATCGGGCGCGTGATCGCGTTCGCGCCGAGCTTCTCGGCCTCCACGGCGGTCGTGACGCAGT
This sequence comes from Glycomyces tarimensis, assembly GCF_054776215.1. Classification (NCBI taxonomy): domain Bacteria; kingdom Bacillati; phylum Actinomycetota; class Actinomycetes; order Glycomycetales; family Glycomycetaceae; genus Glycomyces; species Glycomyces tarimensis. Next base: position 388,322 of record NZ_BAAHCB010000001.1, on the reverse strand, counting down.
CCTGGACGCGGAACGCGACGCCCCAGCTCGCGGGCTTGTCCCGCTGGTCGGACTGGTTCGGGGCCATACCCGCCACGGCGCGGGCGTTGGCGACGCTGGTGCCCAGGCAGAACTCGGTGTAGTGCCCGTACTCCTCGCCGCTGTCGAACGTCGTCCAACCGAACAATCTCGTGTAGAAGGCGAGTTCGGAGGCCATATCAGGGGTGTTCGAGTCGACCCATATGGGCGCTCCGAGGGGAATCGAGATCGGCATGTGCACCGCTCCTCTGCGGTCGGTGATGCAACTGCAGCTCACGTTCCCACGCGGGTGCGACCGCCGCAAGAGCGTCAGTCCACAGTTACCCGATCGCCGGTCCGCGCCACCGAGAACCGGCCCCGATTCCACCGACGGCGCGGTTCGGTCAGACCGTCGCGGCCGTGCGTCCCAAGCCGCTCGCAGCGCGTCGCGGCTATGCGCTTCGATCCGTTCGCAGCGCGTCGCGGATCTGCTCCAGGAGCACGATCTGCTCCTCGCGCTCCACTTTCGCCTCTTCTTCACGCGTCATGATCCGTTCGCGGAGCTTGTTGAACGGCAGCACGATCACGAAGTACACCGCCAAGGCCGTCAGGAAGAACACGAACAGCCCGTTGAGGAAGGCGCCGTAGGGGAACACGACGTCGTTGACCGTGAAGCCGCCGCCGATCTCCGCGCCGCCGGTGACCAGCGCGATGAGCGGGTGCAGGAACGCATCGCCGAACGAGGCGACCAGGTCGGTCATGGCCACGCCCATCACCACCGCGACCGCCAGCTCGACCACGTTGCCACGCATCAGGAACTCTTTGAATCCTTGGATCATGACCAGAGTCTCGCATCCGGGCGCCCGGGAACACCGGCCGTGCGGGCCGGTGTCGGGCCATTCGACCGACCGGGGAGCGCCCCTAACGCGGCGGCGGCCCCGAGGTCTCGCGAATGATGAGCTCCGGGGCCTGCCACGCCGGCGCGGGTTTGGGAATCGAGCTGTCGAGGCGGTGCCGCAGCAGCTCGAACGCGCCCTTGCCGACGGTCTCGAAGTCCTGGTTCACGGTCGTGAGCGCCGGCGTGGTGTACGCCGCGAACGGCGCGTTGTCGAAGCCGATGATGCTGAGGTCGCCCGGGACGCTGCGCCCGTGCAGGTGCGCGGCGCGGAGCGCGGCGAGGGCGAGGTCGTCGTTGCCGCACAGGATCGCGGTGACCGACTCGTCGGCCACCAGCGGCCGCACCGCCTCGAAGGCCTCCGGGATCGTCCATCCCGACACCACCATCGGCGGGACGCGCCTGTCGGCCTGCCGGAGGGCGTCCTCCCAGCCCTCGGCCCGGTGCGACTTGCGGTCGGCCTCGGTCCCGACCGCCGTGGGGATCGCGAGGTGGTGGACGGTCTCGTGTCCGAGTTCGAGCAAATACCGGGTGGCCTCGCCGGCGACCGAGCCGTCGTCGAGGCCGATGAGCCACGGCTCGTCGAACTCCTTGCCGGTGTACTCGCCGACGGCGACCATCGCCTGCGGTTGCGCGGCCAGCAGCGTGCGGCGGGCACGCATGCCCGGCTCGTCGTGCGCGATGACGATCGTCGGCTCGCCGGCCCTGGGTAGACGGGCGACGATGTCGGCGTCGGAGTGGGTTTCGGCGGGGTCGAGCACCGAGATGGAGACGCTCCAGCCCGCGGCGCGGGCGGCCTTCTCGATGCCCCTCAGGGACGCCTCGCTGCCGTACAGGGAGGTGTCCGCGGTGAGGACGGTCAGCGACTGGGCGGCGCCTCCGGCGAGGGTCCGAGCCAGGCGGTTCGGCCGGTAGCCCAGTTCGGTGATCGCGGCCAGCACCCGGTCGCGGGTGTCGGCGGCGACCCGGGGCGAGCCGTTGACGACCCGTGAGACGGTCTGATGCGAGACGCCGGCCAGTTTGGCCACATCCCATATGCTGGCTGCCTTCTTCGGCTCAGCGCTCATTGCGGTCGGTCACCTTCTAGTCTGCGGTTGTTCGCCACGCCGCACCGGGATGTGGGGGAGGCCGCCGCCGTGGCGCTCGGCTGCGACCCGGGGCCGGACGCGCCCGATGCACTTGTGCCAGCGTAGTTGGCATCGTCAGCAACGTGGGTAACGGTGCCCGCACAGCGTCTCTCCAGGGACACGATTCGGTAACGACGAGGTCATGGCGCGGAAGTGGATCGCCCGCCGTCCGGCGCGCAAGGGGCGAGCCGGGAAACCGTCACTCAAGCCCCGTTCGCCACTGCCGCGCCTGCCGTAGCGGCCTCCGCAACCGCCGTGAGCAGGAGTTCACACGTTGGAAATCTTTCGCGACAACTTCTTAACACGGAGGCTCGGGTCGCGTAACACGTCACGGTGAAGCTGACATGACTCCGGTAGGTAGGAGCATCACGCGCCGGCCGCTCGCCGCCTCGCTTCGAGGAGGCTCGCCGGGCCATGACGGCCCTTCGGTCGGCGCGTGACACCTACCCCCGAGCAGCGCCGCTCCCCTCGAAACGCCGGAAGACCTGAAGCCCGCAACATACCCAATCTCTGGAGAGAGGAGGCGGCCATGCCCGAGCTCGATACCGGCAATAACGCCTGGATCCTGATCTCAGCCGCCCTTGTTCTGCTCATGACGCCCGGCCTTGCCCTGTTCTACGGCGGCCTGACGCGGGCCAAGAGCGTCATCAACATGATGATGAAGTGCCTGGTCGCGATCGGCACCACCAGCATCGTGTGGGTCCTGGTCGGTGAGTCGATCGCTCTGGGCGACGGCTCCGGCAACCAGTTCTTCAGCATGGACGTCAGCTCCGCGTTCGGTCTGCGCTACGTCACCGAGCTCGGCGTCGACGACGCCGGCGTCTCGACCGGTGCCATGTCGGCGTTCGGCATGATGTTCGCCATCATCACCGTGGCGCTCATCGCCGGCGCGGTCGCCGACCGCATGAAGTTCTCCGCTTGGGTCGTCTTCGCCACCGTTTGGGTGGTCCTGGTCTACGCCCCCGTCGCCTACTGGGTGTGGGGCGACGGCTGGATCGGCGAGCTCGGTGTGCTCGACTTCGCCGGAGGCACCGCGGTCCACGCGAACGCCGGTGCCGCCGCCCTGGCCCTGGCCCTGGTCGTCGGCCGCCGCGTCGGCTGGAAGGACGGCAACTTCGCGCCGCACAACCTGCCCCTGGTCGTGATCGGCACCGCCCTGCTGTGGTTCGGCTGGTTCGGCTTCAACGCCGGCTCGGCCTTCGTCTCCGACGCGATCGCCGGCATCGCCCTGCTGAACACGCAGGTCGCCACCGCCGCCGCGATTCTCGCCTGGCTCGTCGTCGACCGCATCCGGGGCATCAAGCCGTCGGTGCTCGGCGCCTGCTCCGGCGTCATCGCCGGCCTGGTCGCCATCACCCCGGCCGCGGGCCTGGTCACGCCGCTCGGCGCGATCGCCGTCGGCGCCGTCGCCGGCCTCATCTGCCCGCTGGCCATCGGCCTGAAGCACAAGCTCGGCTACGACGACTCGCTCGACGTGGTCGGCCTGCACATGGTCGCCGGCATCTGGGGCTCCATCGCGGTCGGCCTGTTCGCCTTCGGCGACATCACCGACGGCACCAGCGGCGTCTTCTACGGCGGCGACTTCGGCTTCCTGGCCAACCAGACCCTCGCGGTCATGGCCGTGGTCGCCTACTCGTTCGTCGTGGCGCTCGTCATCGGCCTGATCCTGAAGGCCACCATGGGCGTTCGGATCAGCGAGGACGAGGAGCTCGCGGGCATCGACGCGGCCCAGCACGGCGAGGCCGGCTACGACCTGCCCGTCAACGGCGAGGCCATCACCACCGCTCCGATCTCCGAGGCGGACACGCCCGAGAAGATCGAGGCCTAGGGACCCGCATCGTCTCTCCTGCGGGCGGCCGCTCGGCTTCACGGCTGAGCGGCCGCCCTTTTCGCCTTTCCGGGTATGACCGTTAAGCTCGTATGAGTACCCTGCTCAAACACCACCGAGAGGTTCGCCCGTGTTCGACGCCTTGTCAGAACGTTTGTCGGGAATCTTCGAGTCCATCCGCGGCAAAGGCCGTCTGACCGAAGCCGACATCGACGCCACCGCCCGCGAGATCCGCCTGGCGCTGCTCGAGGCCGACGTCGCCCTCCCTGTGGTCAGGACCTTCATCGCTCAGGTCAAGGAGCGGTGCAAGGGGAGCGAGGTCTCCAAGGCCCTCAACCCCACGCAGCAGATCATCAAGATCGTCAACGAGGAGCTCGTGGGCATCCTCGGCGGCGAGACGCGCCGGCTGAACTACGCCAAGCAGCCCCCCACCGTCATCATGCTCGCCGGCCTCCAGGGCGCCGGTAAGACGACCCTCGCCGGGAAGCTCGCCAAGCACCTCAAGGGCGAGGGCCACTCGCCGCTGCTCGTCGCCGCCGACCTCCAGCGGCCCAACGCCGTCGGCCAGCTGGAGATCATCGCCGAGCGCGCCGGCGTCGCGGTCTACGCGCCCGAGCCCGGCTCGGGCGTCGGCGACCCGATCAAGGTCGCCGCCGACTCCATCGACGAGGCCAAGAAGGCCGGCCGCGACGTGGTGATCATCGACACCGCCGGCCGCCTCGGCATCGACGAGGAGATGATGGCGCAGGCCCGCGACATCCGCGACGCCACGAAGCCCGACGAGGTCGTCTTCGTCATCGACGCCATGATCGGCCAGGACGCCGTCACCACCGCCGAGGCGTTCCGCGACGGCGTCGGCATCACCGGCGTGGTCCTCTCCAAACTCGACGGCGACGCCCGCGGCGGCGCCGCGCTCTCGGTCCGGCACGTCACCGGTCAGCCGATCCTGTTCGCCTCCACCGGCGAGAAGCTCGAGGACTTCGACGTCTTCCACCCCGACCGGATGGCCTCGCGCATCCTCGGCATGGGCGACATGCTCACGCTCATCGAACAGGCCGAGGCCGCGTTCGAGACCGAGCAGAAAGAGGAGATGACCCAGAAGCTCCTCGAAGGCGAGGACTTCACCCTCGAGGACTTCCTCGACCAGATGCAGGCCATCCGCAAGATGGGGCCGATCGGCAACATCCTCAAGATGATGCCGGGCATGGGCCAGATGAAGGACCAGATCGAGTCGATCGACGACAAGCAGATCGACCGCACCACCGCGATCATCCGGTCGATGACGCCCGAGGAGCGGCGCAACTCCAAGGTCATCAACGGCTCGCGCCGCCTGCGCATCGCCAACGGCTCGGGCGTGACCGTCTCCGAGGTCAACCAGCTGCTCACCCGCTTCAAGGACGCCCAGAAGATGATGCGTCAGATGACCGGCGCGATGGGCCTGCCCGGGGGCGGCGGCGGCAAGGCCACCAAGTCGCCCTACGGCAAGCGCAAAGGCAAGAAGGGCAAGAAGAAGGTCGTGCGCCGCGGCGGCGGCCGTCCCGGCGGGATGCCGCAGCTGCCCTCCGGCGCGCCCGGCGAGATGCCGGACCTCTCGCAGATGAACCAGGCCGATCTGCCCGACATCGACATCGACCAGTTCATGAAGCAGCAGAAAAAGAAGAAGTGATCATGGGCGCCCTTCACCTGCGGGTGGTCTGGCTGCCCGACGACACCGTCCGCGACCTCTACGTCGAGGGCGACAAGATCACCTTCGAACCGGTCGCGGGCGCCGAGACCGTCGCGACGAGCGGCTACGCGCTGCCCGGCCTGGTCGACGCCCACTGCCACATCGGCATCCGGCGCGGCGCCGCGCCGATCGAATCGCTCGACGAGGCCCGCTCGCTGGCCCGCACCGACCGCGACGCCGGCGTGCTGGCCATCCGCGACGCCGGCTCGCCCTACCCCTATCCCGAGCTCGTCGGCGAGAAGGACCTCCCGCGCCTCGTCCGCGCCGGGCACCACGTCGCCGCCTCCAGGCGCTACCTGCGCGGCATCGGGATCGAATGCGAACCCGAGGAGGCCGTGGCCGAGCTGGCCCGGCAGGCGAAGTTCGGTGACGGCTGGGTCAAGCTCGTCGGCGACTGGATCGACCGCGGCAAGGGCGATCTCGCGCCGAGCTTCGAACCCGAGATTCTGACCGCCGCCATCCACGCCGCCCAAGCCGAGGGCGCGAAGGTCGCCGTGCACACCTTCTCCGAGGAGGCCGTCGCCTGTGTCGTCGAGGCCGGGGCGGACTCCATCGAGCACGGCACCGGGCTCTCGGCCGAGCTGCTCGACCGCATGGCGGCTCAAGGCACCGCCCTGGTGCCGACGATGATCAACATCGAGACCTTCGACGACATCGCCGCGGGCGCCGACGCCAAGTTCCCGACCTACGCCGACCACATGCGGCGACTCAAGGCGGGCTTCGCCGACGTCGTGCGCGCCGCCTGGGAGGCCGGCGTGCCGGTCTATCTCGGCACCGACGCGGGCGGCGGCATCGACCACGGCCTGGCCGCCGAGGAGATGCACCTGCTGCACACCAAGGCCGGGATGCCCGCCGCCGAGGTCCTCGCTGCGGCCTCGTGGGCCGCCCGCGAGTGGCTCGGCCTGAGCGCCGACCTCGGCGACGTCGTCGTCTACGGCACCGACCCGCGCACCGACCTCGCCGCCGTCCGCGAACCCGAACTGATCATCTTGCGCGGCAGCATCCTGAGTCGCTAGTTCGCGACGGCGCCGCCAGTGGTCGGATCGCATTCCTTCGGGCCCCTTTGCGGATGAATTCGACCGCTTCGGCAATCGCCTATACCCGCCCCAGCGGTACGGGAGCATGCCGAACGCTCCCGTACCGCAGAACGGTTCGGGTGCCACCGCCCCGATACTCGGCATCGTCGGTGCCGCGACGAGTTGGATTCCGTATGTCGCCTGCCTCGGTTGGATCGCCTGCGTTCTGGCGATGGTCTTCGGCGTGACCGTCCTTTCCAAAGCCAATGGCGGAAAAGCCGCAACCGGAAGCCGGCAATTGCGGGATCGGGTCTCGCAATCGCGTCGTCGGTGGTCCCGACCGAATCGGCTGTCGTGGCAGCGACCGAAACCGGATCGGACGCGCAGGGTGGAGCCGTTGACGATCCCGACGACTCAGAGGAGGAAGCGCCCGAAGAAGCGGAGAGCCCTATCGCATCGGCGACGGGCTGTGGGAAGTCGGATAAATCGAAGCGGGACTGCGTCTGGACGCTGGAGTGACCGATCCGGACACTCCATAGCTGCGGGTCGAGCACGAATGGCATTGCGTGGCAAGCCGATTCCCCGCAGCGCTTGAGCGGTCTGGTGAATTCGACGGTGGATCGGCAATCGGTTCACGGCAGGTCGCACCTCTCGGATATGGTGAACGCGAGCACAATCTTCCGACTTCCTGGAGGTTCATAGAACATGACCGTCCCGCCGAACCCGAACGATCCCAACAACCCGCCCGGCAACATGCCGCCGCCCCCGCCTCCCGGTCACGGCCAGCAGCCTGCCCAGCCTCCCAAGAACGGCATGGGCACCTCCGGCCTCGTCCTCGGCATCATCGGTGTCGTGGGCGGCCTGTTCATCCCCTGCATCGGCTGGATCCTCGGCATCCTCGCCGTCATCTTCGGCGCCTTGGGCTTCTCACGCGCCAACAAGGGCGAGGCCACCAACAAGAACGCGGCGCTGTGGGGGCTCATCCTCGGCATCGTGGCGATTGTCGTGGCGACCCTCGCCGTGTTCATCTGGTCCGACGTCAACTCCGAATGGATGAATTCGAACTGACCGGGGCCACCCGACCCCTTCCCGAGCATCCCTTGCCTCAATGGTGTGGCAGGGGTTGTATATGGTGAACGCCTATCTCAACCGCCCGAACAGAGAGTGTTGCTGCGATGTCATATCCTCCGCCTCCGGACCAGTCCGGCCAGGGCGGTTTCCAGTACGACCCGTACGGCAACCAGCCCGGATCCCAGCCCCCCGGCCCCCAGAGCGGAGGCTACAGCCCCCAGCAACCCGGTTACGCGGCTCAGCAGCCCGGCTACGGCCAGCCCCAGCAGCCGTACGCTCAGCCCGGCATGGCGCCCGCGATGGCCCCGCAGTACGGCGGCATGCCGCCGCAGCAGCTGCCCAAGGGCCTCGCGATCGCCTCGATGGTGCTCGGCATCGTCGGAGCAGCGCTCTTCTGCATCCCGTTCGTGAACTTCGTCTGCGCCATCCTGGCCGCGATCATGGGCGGCATCGGGCTCAAGAAGGCGAACGCCGGCCAGGCCGGCGGCAAGGGCATGGCCATCACCGGCCTGGTGCTCGGCATCATCGTCTGCAGCTGGTTCGCGCTCTGGATCATCATGTGGATCTCCGGAGCGGTGTCCATGGGCGTCACGGGCGCGACCATGTAGCTCGCAGGTCGTTGCACACGCG
>NZ_BAAHCB010000001.1:342175-379984 GCF_054776215.1 Glycomyces tarimensis | reverse complement strand
TCCTCACACCGTGACGAGGCAGAAAGGGTGACCCACCGGGTCGGCGAAGACCCGGAACGTCTCACCGCCGCCCTCGAGGCGCCGCGCGCCGATCTTGAGGACCCGCCGCTCGCCCTCGTCCAGGTCGTCGACCTTCACGTCGAGATGCATCTGCTGATGGACCTCGGGGCTCGGCCACGTCGGCGCCCGGTAGACCTCCGCCTGCTGGAAGGCGATCCCGGGCCGGTCCGACCCGTCGCCGATGACCACCCAGTCGCCGTCGTCTTGGACCTCGCTCATGCCGAGGAGCTGCCGGTAGAACGCCGAGAGCGATTTGGGGTCAGGACAGTCGATGACGAATTCGTGCAGTGTTCCGATCATCCCCGCAGTGTGGCAGAAGACACCGACATCGGGCGGCGGAACGGCTCGGGATCAGGTGGCGTCGTCGTAGCGGCTCGCGGCGCGCTCGCCGCCGGTCTCCCGCTGCGAGGCGTCGTCACCGCCGATGGCCGTCGCGGGCGCGCGCGTCGACCGCCGGCCGTTGACGCTGCGCCGAGTCTCCTCGATCCCGCGGGTGGTCTCCTCGAGATCTTCCTTGAGGGGCTTGGTGCTGTCCTCGAGGTCCTTCATCGTGGCCTTGAGCGGGTTGGTCAGCAGCTCCTGATCCTCTTCGCTCAGGATGTGCTTGCGGACGAAGGTCTTCGGGTTCAGGTCCTCGGGCTTGATGTCCGTGCCGATCTCGCGGCTGAGGTCCGCGGCGGCGTTCGACGCCATGTTGCGCGCCTTGAAGACGAACTGGCGGAGACTGCGCAGCGCCTCGGGAAGCTTGTCGGGACCCCAAAGGAAGATCGCGATGAGGATGATGACGAGGAACTCGACTCCGCCCAAGCCTCCGAACACGCTGACCTCCCTAGACCTGAAAAACCTCCGCCTAGCGTACCCGCTGATCAGTCGCTCGCCGCCGCGAGAGTCACCTGGGCGCTGGCCTCCTGCCCGTCGCGCTCGTAGACCACGGTCACCGTCGTGCCGGGGGCGAGCTTCCGAACGAGCGCTATGAGCTCGGTGTTCTCGGTGACGGTTTTGCCGTCGAAGTCGGTCAGGACGTCGCCGTCCCGGAGTCCGGCCTCCTCCGCGGGGGAGCCGGGCAGCACCTTGCTCAGCGTCACACCGACGCCCAGCTCCTCGTGACCCAGTTCGGCGCCGATGACGGTGTGCGAGGCCGATCCGCTCGCGATGATCTCGTCGGCGATGCGCTTGGCCTGGTTGATCGGGATGGCGAAGCCGATGCCGATGCTGCCGGCCTGCTCGCCCTCGGCCGCCGTGGAGGCGATCGCGGTGTTGATGCCGATGACCTGGCCGGCGACGTCGGTGAGCGGGCCGCCGGAGTTGCCGGGGTTGATCGCGGCGTCGGTCTGGATCGCGGCCATGACCGACTCGATCTCGCCCGAAGAGTTCTGGGTGAGCACCGGGCGGTCGATCGCCGAGACGATCCCCTCGGTCACCGTCGAGGACAGCCCGAGGGGTGCGCCTATCGCGAGCACCGGGTCGCCCACGGCCATCTGGTCGGAATCGGCCAGGACCATCGGTGGGTGGTCCTCCCCGTCGATCTTGAGGACCGCGACGTCGGAGTCCGGGTCGGAGCCGATGACCTCGGCGACGGCGACCTCACCGTTGTTGAACAGGACCTCCAGCTGCTCGGCGGGCTCGGAGCCCCCGCCCACGACCACGTGATGGTTGGTCATGATGTAGCCGTCGTCGCTGACGATGAAGCCCGAGCCGTTCCCGCCGCCGGCGGTCAGCACGGTCACGACGGACGGCATGATGCTCGCGACCACGCCCGCGACCGAATCGGCGTCGCGCTGGACCTGCGGCTCGGCGCCGGTGATGGTGCCGCCGAGGACGTCGGTGCGGGTGGCCCAGATGCCGATGGCCGCGCCGAGCGTTCCGGCGATGAGGGAGACGATCGCGGAGACGGCCACGACCAAGCCGAGCCCGACGCGTGCGGGGCCCGCGGGTCGGGGCCGCAGCGGTTCGATCGGGGGAGCGGCGGGAGCGGGCCTGGTCTCGATGACGGCGTGGCTGCGCGGGTCGCGCCACGGGTCGGAGGCCGCCGCGGGGTGCCACCAGGCGGAGGCGTGGTCCTGCGGCCCTGGCGCCTGCGGACCGCCGGGTGCTGCGTGGGACTGCTCGGTGCCGTAGGTCATGTGTTGTCCCCTCGTGGGTACGGGGCCTTCTTGCGGGGTCCGTTCCTTAGGTCCCATTGTCGCCCACGGGCGCAAGGATGGCACACCGATCCGGCACGGCGTGATCTCCGACGTTTCGCGCGAGTCTGTATTACGATGGCCGGTCCCGCGTGATCATTCGCGGAGGTGCACCGCGAAAGCCGGTCGCACATGAACCTCCGCGCGCGTATCGCGGAGGTTTAGACGAGCCGCTGCGGTTGTACTGCGAAGGCTCGCCTCGGACGAGCTGCCGAGGCGAGCCTTCGGTGTCCGATCGGCGGTGGGGTATTCGCCGCGGGGGTGCTCAGCGCTTGTGCTACTCGAGGGCGCCTTGGAGCTCTTTGTTGAGCGTCTCAGCTTCCTCTGGGGTCATTTCGACCACGAGCCGGCCTCCGCCTTCCAGCGGGACCCGCATGATGACGCCGCGGCCCTCCTGGGTAACCTCCAACGGACCATCACCAGTCCGCGGCTTCATGGCCGCCATATTCGTCTCCCCTCGATCCAATGTCGCAGGTTGCGACCCGACGTTGCTAGATCAAGTTTCCCCGATGACGTGCGCGAGAGCCAACTCGCCCCTCCGAGTATGTGATAAAGTTCCGGAGAAATCGCCCCATAAGGTATAAGCCGGACTAAGGGAATCGTCCCTGGACAGCGGGCTTATTCCTCAGGGTCCTGTTCGTGCTCGACCCCCAGAAGGAACGCCGTGCCCTCCAGCTCGCGCCCGTATGGGGCCACGAACGTCGGCAGCTCCTTCGGCCCGAGCGACCTCGTGTACGACCAGAACCGGCGCACCGCCTCGGCCCGGTCGAACGCCTCCACCGGGATCGACAGACTCACCAGCCAGTCGCGCTTGCGCTCGGCCGTCGGCAGGGCCGCCACCAACCGCTCCCAGGCCTCGCCGTCCAGCTCGTTCCAGCCCTCATCGGCATCGGCCGGCTTCGAGAGCTCGTTCAGGCGCCGCCGGTAGGCGACCGCGCCGCCGTCGATCCGCCCGAAGGCGTAGACGCCTCCGGGGCCGGCCAGCGCCACCTCGTCGCCGTCCGCCGCACCCGCGGGCACCCCTGCGGCGGGCTCGACTGAGTCGACCTCGTAGGCCTGTTGCTCAATGAAGTCGTCCTCGTTCAACACCAGCAGCCAATAACGCATCGCACAATCCCATCACGTCACGCCGGGCGGCGTCGCCGTGGCTCGGCCGTCGCGCTCTGCCTCACTCGTCGGCGTCGACCGCCGACGCCTTCACCGCGGCGAGCTCGCGCTCCAGCTCGGCGAGCCGCTCATCGCGCCGACCGATCTCCCACGCCAGCCGGTGCAAGGCGGCGTCGACCTGGTCGGTGCGGTAACCGCGCAGGCCCGTGTCGAAGCGCACCGCGCCCACTTCGCCCTCGGTCACCGGGCCGTCCTCGCCCAGACCCGCGGGAGTGCCTTCGACGGTGTCGTCGCGCAGTGTGTCCTGGCCGGTGGCCCAGACGACGATGGCGAACGCGATCCACACGCCGATGGCCGCGACCACGACCGCAAGCAATATGCCCACAGGACCCTCCAACATGCTCTACGCGAAGAACGCGAGATAGGCGAACAGGGCCATTGTGACGACAGCGAGCGTGACCCCGAGACGCGGGTTGTGCGGAACGACGGCCTTGATCGGCTTGCCGGCCCGGTCGAACATCGGCATGCGCGGCTTGTTGGCCGCCCCCACCAGGACGTATCCGACGAGCGCGGCCGCGACGGGGGGCATGAACATGACCCACCACGTCGAGTCGCCGCCGCCGGTGGTGCGCAGCCACACCACCTGGCCGAGCAGGCAGGCGGCCATGACGCCGCCGTAGATGACGAGCTCGCGCAGGATGTGGTGGGCGCCGGGGAGCATCGTCGGTCGCTGCGCGGCGCGCATCGCCGCCAGGCGGGCGTCGGCCGCCTCGCGCAGGCGCACCCGGCCCTCGCGCAGGACGGCCTCGACGTCGTCGCCCTCGACCGGGGCGGGAGCGAGGTCGGGCACGGGCTTGCGCAGGGCCGCGCAGCCCTCGGCGAGCGAGGCGACCTCCTCGTCGAGGGCGCCGCGCAACGACTCCAGCGCCTTGCGCCGGCTCGCGAGGCGCTTCTTGGACTGCTCGGCGCTGGCGGTGGTGTCGGCGTCGAGCTTGGCCAACTCGTGGACGAGGTCGTTGTAGGCGCTGAGCGCGCTCATCGCTGAGCTCCGAATTCATCGAGGCGGCCGGGGCGGACGTAGGGCACGGCGAGGGTCTCGGTGCCGGCGTGGCGGTCGATGACGAGGCAGCGGTTCGCGCGCGACTCCCAACCGATGCTCGGGTCGCCGGTGACGGCGCCGAGATCGGAGCCGGCCACGTTGAGCGCGACCAGACCCGCGCAGTGCTCCCGGTTCGCGGCCCCGCCGATGTCGTCGAGGAAGCGTCTGGCGCCGCGCCACCAGCCGAGCAGGTGGAAGCCGCCAGCGGGGCCGTGCAGCAGCGTCTCGCGCAGTGCGGCGCTCGCGCCGTCCGCCCCGTCGGCGCCGAACCAGATCAAGTAGGCGGGTCCGGTGCGATCGGCGAGGATCTCGCCCGGCACCAGGTTCCGGCAGCGGTGCCCGCTCGATTCGAGGGCGGCGCTCGCCGCGGCGGCGACGTCCTCGGCCCCGGCGGCGGTGGCGGCGATCCGGAACTCCACGGTGCCGGCCTCGTGCTGCTGACCGAGGGAGGTCGCGGCGGCGGCGAGGACGTCGGCGGCGACCGGCGAGGTGCCGAGCACGGCCAGGTGGCGCCCGGGGCTGCGGTCGAAGTGGTAACCGACGGTGGAGACGTCGACGTCGACCGCCCTGCCCAGCAGCGCCCGCGGAGTCGGGTTCGGCTTCAGGGCCGCGTAGCTGGGGTCGTCGGTCAGGTGCTGTTCGTCGAAGCCGCGGAAGACGACCGGTTCCACATCGGATTCGCGCCGCTCCCAGAGGGTGCGCCGCAGCCCGGCCAGCAGGGCCTCGGACGAGGAGGCGTCCGGGAAGGCGCAGGTGCGGTTGCGGCCCTTGATGCCCGCGGAGTCGTTGACGACGGCCTGGCCGACGGTGATGGCCTCGGCGGCGTCGTTGTCGTCGGCGAGCAGGTGCTTGGCACCCGGCAAGGCGATGCGCAGCGGGAACTGCCCGAAGATGGAGTCGCGCTTGGAGTACAGGGCCTCGATGCCGGAGATGGTCTGGGACGCGAGGACGAGATGGACGCCGTAGGAGCGGCCCTTGCGCGCCAGCTCCTCCAGGTGCGCCACGGCCTCGCGGGCGAGCCGGTCGTTGCCGGAGAACAGGACATGGAACTCGTCGACGACGGCGACGATGCGCGGCAGTTTCGCCTCGGGGAGCAGCTCGCGCAGGCGGGCGAGCCTGGTGGCCCCCGCCCGCTTCATCAGCCCCGCGCGCCTTGACAACTCGCCGCGCAGCGCCTGGAGCACCGCGACGCCGTATTCGCGGTCCGACTCCACGCCGACAGCCCTGACGTGCGGGATCCACGACTCGTCGACCGCCGAGGGCGTGAACTCGGTGAACGAGACGCCCTCCTTGAAGTCGAGGAGGTACAGCTCGAGCTCGTCGGGGGAGTAGCGGGTGGCCAAGCCGTAGAGCACGTCGAGCAGGAACACGGTCTTGCCGCCGCCGGTGCGCCCCCCGATGAGCCAGTGCGGCGTGGTGTCGTTGAAGGAGACGGTGACGTCGCCGCCGGGGTCGCGCCCGATGACCGTGGTGAGTCCGGCGCGGCTCGACTCGCTCCAGATCTCGGCCGGCACCAGGTCGGCGACGCTGAGCGTCGACGCCTCCCTGCGCTGGTCGGCCCGCGCGTCGAACACCGCCCGCGTGAGGCTCGGCGACGGCGTCTGGTCGAGCCGGACGGGCAGCGGCAGCTCGCCGAGGTGGATCTCGCCTCCGACCTTCAGGTGCGCGGTGTGCTCGAGCGCGGGCAGGGTGTCGCCGAGGTGGCCGCCCCGCCAGCCGCACACCACGAGGTGGCAGCGGGCGGCCGGGCCGGCGTGGGCGAGCGCGGCGATGCGCTCGCGGATGCTGCGCCCGACCTGCGGCGGCATGCCGGCGACGACGATGAGGTGGTAGGGGCGGTTCGCGATCGAGTGGCCGCGCGCGGCGATGTCGCGGATCTCCTGGAGGCGCTTCTCGGCGGCGGTCAGCACGCGGCCGAGCGAGAGGTGGTCGGTGGCGACCGGGTCCGCCAGGCCCGCGTCGACCAGCGGCGTGGCGGGGGAGAAGACCTGCCCGAGGGTGACGCCGTCGACGAGGCTGACCTCCAGACCCGGGTAGGCGGCGACGAGACGCACCAGCAGGCTCTGGAGGAGCCCGGCGACGCGCGGATCGGCGGCGTCGGCGTCGACGGCCAGGTGGCCGTTGCCGAGCAGGTCGACCAGCGCCGGGAAGGCGGGATCCCCGTCGAGTTCGGCGGTGCCCAGACGCACCGCGCCCGCACGGGGCTCATCGGACCACACTGGAGTGTCGTTCCGTACGGCGTGGAGCTCATCGCCGAGCCAGCCGCTCGCCGCGGCCCCGGCGGCTTCGCGAAGCTTCGCCGACAACTCGCGGCGCCGCCGCGTCACATCGGTGACCGCCAGGCGCGATTCCTCTTCGCCTACAAGACGATCGGCGCGGTCAGCGGCCCCGGCCACGTCGCGCAGCGCCGCGGCCGCACGCTCCAATTCGGTCCGCCAACTCAACGCTGCCTCCCTGTGGTCTCACCGACGAGACCACCATACCGGGGATCAGGTGTGGCTATATAGACCGAGTGCGAGGTCCGCCAGGTAGGCGGGGTCGGACGCGCCGCACAGCTCGCGAGCCGAATGCATCGAGAGGATCGGCGCACCGACGTCGACCGTCAGCATCCCCAACTGCGTGCCCGAGATCGGGCCGATCGTGGTGCCGCCGGGGATGTCGTTGCGGTTGACGTAGTACTGCCAGGGGATGCCGGCGTGCTCGGCGGCGCGGGTGAACACCGCCTGCTCCTCGGCGCCGGTCGCGTAGCGCTGGCCGGCGCTCACCTTGATCATGGGGCCGCCGTTGGGGATCGGCCGGTGGCCCGGCTCGTGCCGCTCGGGGTAGTTCGGGTGGACGGCGTTGCCGGTGTCGGCCGACATCATCGCGGAGTTCGCGATCGCCCGCGCGTACGTCTCGAAGTCGTCGCCCACGAGCCGGCGCAGCACCGTCTCCAGGAACGGGCTCTGGGCCGCCGAGTAGGTCATCGAGCCGATCTCCTCGTAGTTGAAGGAGACGAACATCGGCACGCGCTCCGAAGGCTCGGCCGCGATGACGGCGGCGAGGCCCGCATGGGTGCTCAGCAGGTTGTCCAAGCGCCACGCGGCGAACAGCTCGCCGTCCTTGCCGAGATAGGCGGGCCGGTCGCAGGCGGTGGTGAACAGGTCGAAGCCGAGCACGTCCCCCGCCTCCACACCGGCCTCGGCGGCGACGAACTCGAGGAACTCGCCCTCCCGCGGCTCCCCGAGCCCCCAGATCGGCGTCAGATGCGACTGGGCGTTGAGCTTCTGGCCCTCGTTGACGGTCCGGTCGAGGTGGATCGCCAGGCGCGGCACGCGCAGCAGCGGCCGGTCGACGTGGACGAGCACCTCGGCGCCGTCGCGCATGACCAGACGCCCGGCCACGCCGAGATCGCGGTCGAGCCACGTCTGGTGCGGCACACCGCCGTAGACCTCGCAGGCGATCTGCTTCCAACCGGCCGAGCCGGTGTCCGGGCGCGGCTTGACCTTCAACGTCGGCGAGTCGGTGTGCGCCCCGAAGATCCGGAATCCGTCGACGTCCTCGGCCTGGCGCCAGGCGATGATCGAGCCGTCGCGGACCACGTAGTGGCCACCGGGCTCGTGCGGCCACTCGTCCGCCTCGTCCAGCCGCCGGAACCCGGACGCCTCCAGCCGCTCGCCCGCCACGGCGCACGCGTGGTACGGCGTGGGGGAGGCGGCGATGTACTCGGCGAGGTCGTCGGTGTGGGTCCGGTCGAAGCGCGGCATCGTGGCTCCTTTACTGGCGTGTGTCGAGCGCGGCTGTCAGCATAGAGCAATGCGTGCGTTGAAATTGGGGCGAAGGACGTTCGGTGAGGGCGAATACGCGGTCATGGCGATCGTGAACCGCACCCCGGACTCCTTCTACGACTCCGGGGCCACCTTCGAGTTCGACGCCGCCCTGGTGGCCGTGGCCGGCGCGGTCGCGAACGGCGCCGACATCGTCGACATCGGCGGCGTCAAGGCCGGCGATGGGCCCGAGGTCACCGTCGCCGAGGAGATCGAGCGGGTCGTGCCGTTCGTCACCGCCGTCCACGAGGCCCACCCCGAGCTGGTCATCTCCATCGACACGTGGCGCGGCGAGGTCGCCCGCGAGGCCGTCTCGGCGGGCGCCGAACTCATCAACGACACCTGGGCCGGTTGGGACGCCGGGATCGTCAAGGTCGCGGCCGACACCGGCGTGGGCCTGGTCTGCTCCCACACCGGCGGCCTCGAACCGAGGACCGTGGCCGCCAAACCCCACTACGACAACGTCGTGGCGGAAGTCCGGGACGAGCTCGTGCAGCGCGCCGAGACCGCCGTGGACGCCGGGGTCCGCGCCGACGGCATCCTCATCGACCCCACCCACGACTTCGGGAAGACCACCTACCACTCGCTGGAGCTCACCCGCCGGCTCGACGAACTCACCGATTCCGGCTGGCCCACCCTCGTCGCCCTCTCGCGCAAGGACTTCGTCGGCGAGACGCTCGATCTGCCGGTCGACCGGCGCCTGAACGGCACCCTCGCCGCCACCGCCGTCTCCGCCTGGCACGGCGCGCGCGTCTTCCGCGCCCACGACGTGGCCGCCACCCGCGAGGTCCTCGACATGGTCGCCTCCATCAAGGGCCACCGCCCCCCGAAGCGCCCGCTGCGCAGCCTCTGAGCGAAGCGCACTGGTGCGCCGCCGGTCCGGCTGGGAACATCGGGCCGTGATCGAATACGACGAGCAGACGCTCCACGCGACGGTGCTGCGCCCCGGCACATTCCCCAAGGCCGCCGAGTACGACGCGCGCTGGCAGCACGAGAACGCCATGGGTCCCAACCCGCTGTGGCTGGCCGAGTCCCTGGCCGACCTGATGGAGCTCCTCCCCGGCATGCGGGTCCTCGACCTCGGCTGCGGACGGGCGATCACCTCGATCTTCCTGGCCAAGGAGTACGGTCTCCGCGTCACCGCCGCCGACCTGTGGGTCGAGCCGGCCGAGAACTGGGAGCGGATCAAGGAGGCCGGCGTCGAGGACCACGTCTTCCCGGTCCGAGTCGCCGCCCACGACCTGCCCTTCGCGCGCGGCTGCTTCGACGCGGTCGTGGCGGTCGACTCCTACAACTACTTCGGCATCGAGGAGCGCTACTCGGACTACCTGGTCGACTTCGTCGTGCCCGGCGGGCAGATCGGCGTCGTCCTTCCCGGCGCGACCGCCGAGGTCGTCGACGACCCGCCCGAGCACTTGGCCGACGTATGGGACCGGGCCTTCCACAGCCCCGAGTGGTGGCGCCGCGAGTGGGGCCGCACCGGCCTGGTCGACGTCGAGCACGCCGACCTCATGCCCGACGGCTGGAGGCACTGGGCCGACTGGGAAGCCCTGCCGCGCGGCGAGCAGTGGGTCGGACCCTGCGAGGCGATGCGCCGCGCGCTGCTCGAGGACGCGGGCCGCACCCTCGGCTTCACGCGCCTCATCGCCCGCCGCCGGGAGGCCGCCTAGCCGCCGGCCTTGCCCATGTGCGCCACGGCCTCGTCGAGGTCGTCGGTCACCAGGAGCAGATCGACGTCGTGGGGGCCGATCCTGCCCTGCGCGGCCATGCGGTCGCGCAGCCAGGCCACCAGGCCGCCCCAGTAGTCAGTGTCGATGAGCGCGATCGGGAACCTGCCGACCTTCTGAGTCTGCACCAGCGTCAACGATTCGAACAGCTCGTCCATCGTCCCGAAGCCGCCCGGCAGCGCGCAGAAACCCTGCGAGTACTTCAGGAACATGACCTTGCGGACGAAGAAGTAGTGAAAGTTCAGCTCGATGTCCACGTACGGGTTGGTGCCCTGCTCGAACGGCAGCTCGATGCCGAGGCCGACCGATTTGACGCCGGCCTCGGCCGCGCCGCGGTTCGCGGCCTCCATCGCGCCCGGCCCGCCGCCGGTGATGACCGAGAAGCCGGCCTCGCCGAGCCTGCGGCCCAGTTCGACGCCGAGCTTGTACTCCTCGGAGTCGATCACGGTCCGCGCCGAGCCGTAGACGCCGATGGCGCCGCCGAGCTCGGCCGCCTCGAGCGTGTCGAAGCCCTCGACGAACTCGGCCTGGATCTTCATGACCCGCCAGGCGGCCTTCTGCTTCCACTCCTCCCGGTGGCGGAAGTCCAGCATCTGCTCATCGGCGGTGATGCGGCGCTTGAGGCTCATGATTCCTCCGTAACGTAGGCCCGCAGCGCTGCCGCGCAGGTGCGGATCCTCGGTATCTCGACGCGTTCGTCCTGCTTGTGGGCGAGATTCGGGTCGCCCGGCCCGAAGTTGACGGCCGGAATGCCGAGCGTCGCGAACCGGGCCACGTCGGTCCAGCCGAGCTTGGCGCGGACCTCGCCGCCCGCCGCCGCGACGAACTCGGCCGCGGCGCTCTGGTCCAGGCCGGGCCGGCACGACGGCGCCGAGTCGGTGATCTCGACGTCGAAGCCGTCGAAGACCTCCCTGATGTGGGCCTCGGCGTCCTTCTCTTCGCGGTCGGGCGCGAAGCGGTAGTTCACGTCCACCCAGCATTCGTCGGGGATGACGTTCCCCGCGACGCCCCCTCCTATGCCGACCGCGTTCAAGCCTTCGCGATAGGTGCAGGCGTCGACGTCGACGATGCGGGCCTGGTAGGCGTTCAGGCGCTCCAGGGCCGGCGCGATCCGGTGGACGGCGTTGACGCCCTTCCACGAGCGCGCCGAGTGGGCGCGCTTGCCGCGGGCGCGCACGCGCGCCCGCATCGTGCCCTGGCACCCGGCCTCGACCATGCCGTACGTCGGCTCCAGCAGGATCGCGAAGTCCGATTCGAGCCACTCGGGCCTTGACTTGGACAGCCGGTTGAGGCCGTTGCGGTCCGCCTCGATCTCCTCGCAGTCGTAGAACGCGAAGCTCAGGTCGAAGCGGGGCCGGGTGATCGTGGCGGCGATCCACAGTGCCAGCGCCGTGCCCGACTTCATGTCGGCCGTGCCCAGGCCCCAGAGGACGTCGCCGTCCACGCGGGTGGGGAAGTTGTCGTTGACCGGGACGGTGTCCAGGTGCCCGGCGAGCATGACCCGCCGCCCCAGGCCGAGGTCGGTGCCCGCCACGAGCGTGTTGCCCTCGCGTCGGATCGTCAGGTGCTCGAGCCGGTCCAAGGCCTGCTCCACGGCGTCGCAGATCACCGCCTCGTCACCGGAGACGGACGGGATGTCGCACAGCGCCCGGGTGAGCGCCACCGGATCGGCGAGGACTGCCTCACTCAAAACTGTCACATCCGCAGACGATACTCGCTGCGCCGATAGGCTTCAGGAGTGAGTGATTTCCTGACTGACGCAGCATGGGGCGCCGGCGTGGCGACCGTTGACGCCGACGGCACCGTCCTCGACGTGTGGTTCACCGAGCTCGGTCTCGGCGAGGCGCCGGCCGGTCTCCGGCCCCCGAAGATCGACGCCCCCAACCCCACCGGCACCGCCTCCAAGGGCATCGTCGTCTCGATCGTGTCCCTGGCCGATGAGCCGGCCGGCACTGAGGACGTCTACCTGCGGCTGCACCTGCTGTCGCACCGCTTCGTGATCCCCCACTCGATCAACCTGTCGGGGATCTTCGGCCTGCTGCCGAACAACGCGTGGACGAACTTCGGGCCGGTCCCGGCCGAGCAGATGAGCGCGGCGCGGCTGCGCCTGCGCGAGTCCGGGCAGGTCCTCGAGGTCAAGTCGGTGGACAAGTTCCCGCCGATGGCCGACTACGTGACGCCGAAGGGCGTGCGCATCGCCGACGCCTCGCGCGTGCGGCTCGGCGCCCACCTGGCCGACGGCACCACCGTCATGCACGAGGGCTTCGTGAACTTCAACGCCGGGACGCTCGGCAACTCGATGGTCGAGGGCCGCATCTCGGCGGGCGTCATCGTCGGCGACGGTTCGGACATCGGCGGCGGCGCCTCGATCATGGGCACACTGTCGGGCGGCGGCAAGGAGGTCATCTCGATCGGGGAGCGCTGTCTGCTCGGCGCGAACTCCGGCATCGGGATCTCGCTGGGCGACAACTGCGTCGTCGCGGCCGGCTGCTACGTCACCGCCGGTTCGAAGGTGGCCCTCCCGGACGGCGAGGTGGTCAAGGCCGCGACGCTGTCCGGAAAGGACAACCTGCAGTTCTGGACGAACTCACAGACCGGTCGTCTGGAGGTGCGGCCGCGTTCGGGCTCGTGGGGAGAGCTCAACGAGGCCCTGCACTCCTCACAGTGACCGCCGCCGAGTAGTACTCGGGTACCGCGCCTCCTACTCCGGTAGGGGGCGCATCTCCTGCTCCGGCCCGAAGCGCCGGGCGCCTTTCGGCTCTAAGCTCACGGCATGAGTCACATTGGTGAGGTCGGGGCGTCGAACGCCGCCGCCGAGGGGTTCGTGGTGGTCATGACCGAGAACATTCCCGGATTCGACGTGACCGAGGTCGTCGGCGAGGTCTTCGGCCTGACGGTGCGCTCGCGCAATATCGGATCGGACATCGGCGCGGGGCTCAAGTCGCTCGCCGGAGGCGAGCTCAAGGGCCTGACGAAGGCCCTGGTCGCCTCGCGGCAGCAGGCCGTCCAGCGGATGATCGACCAAGCGATGTCCTTGGGCGCCGACGCGGTCGTGATGATGCGCTACGACGTGAGCGACGCGCGAGGCATGGGCACCGAGGTCTGCGCCTACGGCACCGCCGTCAAGGCCGTCAGGACCGCCTCGGTCACGAGGTAGGCGTCAGCCCGAGCTGCTTGCCGGCCAGGGAGACCTTCCTGACGGCGAGCTGCTCGGCGATCGCGGTGATGGCGCGCGAGGCCTCGGCGTCGGGGTCCGACATGACCAGCGGCACTCCGGAGTCGCCGCCTTCGCGCAGCCTCGTGTCGAGCGGCACCTGACCCAGCAGCGGCACCTCGGCGCCGACGTCGCGGGTGAGCGCCTCGGCGACGGTCTTGCCGCCGCCGGAGCCGAACGGCTCGATCGTCGAGCCGTCGGGCAGCTCCATCCACGACATGTTCTCGACCACGCCGGCGAGCTTCTGGTGGGTCTGGGAGACGATCGCGCCGGCCCGCTCCGCCACCTCCGCGGCGGCCTGCTGCGGGGTGGTGACGACCACGAGCTCGGCGGTCGGCAGCAGCTGCGCGACCGAGATCGCGATGTCGCCGGTGCCGGGCGGCAGGTCGAGCAGGAGCACATCCAGCTCGCCCCAGTAGACGTCGGCGAGGAACTGCTGGAGCGCGCGGTGCAGCATCGGGCCGCGCCAGACCACGGCGGTGTTGCCGGGGGTGAACATGCCGATCGAGATGACCTTCATGCCGTGCGACTGCGGCGGCATGATCATGTCCTCGACCTGCGTGGGGGCGCCCTCGACGCCGAGCATGCGCGGCACGGAGTGGCCGTAGATGTCCGCGTCGACGACGCCGACCGACAGGCCCTTCTTCGCGAGCGCGGCCGCCAGGTTGACGGTGATCGACGACTTGCCGACCCCGCCCTTGCCCGAGGCGATCGCGAACACGCGGGTGCGCGACTCGGGGAGGTTGAACGTGATGACCGGCTCGGCGGCCTGGCCGGGACCGCGCAGCTTGGTCTGGAGGTCCTTGCGCTGCTCCTCGGTCATGACCCCGAAGGTGACCTCGACCTCGTCGACGCCCTCGACGCTGAGCGCGGCCTCGCTCACGTCGCTTTGCAGCGTGGCGCGCATCGGGCATCCCGAGACCGTGAGCAGGATCGTGACGTCCAGGCGGCCGCCGTCGACCTCGACGGCGTCGACCATTCCCAGCTCGGTGATGGGGCGACGGATCTCGGGGTCGTTGACGTGCGAGAGCGCTTCGGTGACGGCCTCGACTACAGCGGCGGTATCAGACATGCCCCAATCGTAACCACCTGGACGCGGTTCGCCATTGGGCAGTACGCTCCCGCACATGCTCGCCTTCGAGATCGTCGACGTCTTCACCGAACGCCCGTACGCGGGCAACCAGCTCGCCGTCGTCTACGACGGCGAGAGCCTGACCACCGGACAGATGCAGGCGATCGCGCAGGAGTTCGGCTTCTCGGAGACTTCGTTCGTGCTCGCCGCCACCACCGACGAGGCCGACTACCGCGCCCGGATCTTCACCCCGACGGAGGAACTGCCGTTCGCGGGGCATCCCACGGTCGGCTCGGCGATCGCCGCGGTCGCCGCCGGGCGCGTCGTCCCGCAGGGAGCCAGGGTGGTCCAGGAGTGCGAGGCCGGGCTCATGACCGTCGACCTCGACGGCCGGAGCGCGAAGCTCACTTCGGCCGCCATCGCCATCGCCGTCGGCGGATCGATCGACGCCGCCACCGCCGCCGCGGCCTGCGGTCTGGAGGCCGCGAGCGTCATCGGCACGCCGCAGACGACCAGCGCCGGATACGCCCACAACTTCGTGCGTCTGGCCGACGCGGACGTGACCGCGGCCGTCGACACCCCGGGCCACCTGGAGAAGATCTACCCGTTCAGCTTCGACCCGGAGACCAACGCCGTCCACGGCCGCCTCTTCCACGTCGGCGTCGGCGAGGACCCGGCCACCGGCTCGGCGGCGCTCGCCCTCGGCGTCCACCTGGTCGACCAGGGTCTCATCAGCGGCGAGGGCACCCACACGTACGAGATCGCCCAAGGCGCGGAGATCGGCCGCCCCTCGCGGATGCTCGGCGAGGTCCTCGTCAAAGGCGGCAAGGCCGTGTCCGTCTCGGTCACCGGCTCGGCCGCCAAGGTCGCCGAAGGCCGTCTCGTCACGCTGCCCAGCGGGCGCTGAACGTCTCGGTCGTGTAGGACTCGGCCGCGAGCTCCTCGGGCCACAGCGCCGAGCGCAGCTCGCCCCTCCACAGCCCCTGCGGCCATCCGCCCTTGCGCAGCAGCGCCGCCACGAACCGCTCCGGCTCGCGCAGCGACGCCCACACCGACGGCAGGAACGTCGCCCGGCGCCGTTCGCCGCCGGCCAGGGTGAGACCGTCGGTCCCGGGCCGCAGCTGCTCGAACAGCGCCGCGAACGAGTCCACCGCCAGCGGGCGCGAGGGCGACAGGAGCGCGACGGTCACCCGCAGCCGCGGCAGTTCGGCGGGCTCGACCGGTGCCAAGCGCGGGTCCTGAGCCGCCAGCCTCGCGTTGCGCACCACGTCCAGACCCAAGGGCCGCAGCGGCGTCAGCGTCCCGATGCATCCGCGCAGCGTCGTCCCCCGCTGCAACGTCACGAACGTCGCGGTCGGGCGGTCGAGGACCTCGGGCATCGACTGTGGAGCCAGGCGTGCGACCAGCTCGGCCGCGCGCGGCGGCCGGGCCTCGAAACTCGTCTCGACCGCGCTGCGGGCCAACGCCGTCAGCGTCTGCTCGATCGGGGACTCCATCGTTCGATGGTGACACAGCCCGCATCGGCGGCAACCGGGTGGCGCGTTCGCGTGATTGGGGCCCGGCGGTGCTGTGTTTCGTCATCCGTACATGAGAGACTGCCCGCATGAACTCACCGCGCCCCAGGCAAGCGCCATTCGACCGAGACGCCGGACTCGCCGAGGTGATCGACCTGCCCGCGAACGAAGACGCGGAGGAGCGGGAGCGCCAGCTCGGCCGCATCCAGGAACTCGACTCCCTCGCCGGGAAGGTCGCGCTCGTGACCGGCGCGGGGGCGTCCGACGGCATCGGGTACGCCATCGCCACGCGTCTTCGCCTGCTCGGCGCGTCGGTCGCGGTCGTGTCCACCACCAAGCGGATCCATGAGCGGGCCGGGGAGATCGACGCGATCGGATTCGTCGCCGACCTGACCGACGAGGCCGAGGTCGGCGGCCTGGCCGACGCGGTCGCCGACGCCGTCGGCGAGGTCGACATCGTCATCAACAACGCCGGGCTCACCTCGAAGTCGGATCCGGCCGTGGTCAAACCCGTCGCGCAGTTGTCCTATGCGGATTGGCAGACGGAGATCGCGCGCAACCTCGACACCGCCTTCCTCGTCTCGCGGGCGTTCGTCCAAGGCATGGCCGAGCGCGGCTGGGGGAGGATCGTCAACATCGCGGCCGCCATCGGCGTGGTCAACGCCGTCCCGGCCGAGGCCGCCTACGCCGCCGCGAAGGCCGGCGTCACCGGACTGACGAAGGCGCTGGCCACCGAGGTCGTGGCCGACGGCGTCACCGTGAACGCGATCGCCCCGGGACTGATCCGCACCGGATCGTCCACCGTCCCCGAGCTCCAGCGGGGCCTCGACGGCCCGCTGGGCCGTCCCGGCACGCCCGAAGAGGTCGCGGCCGCCGCGGCGTTCTTCTGCGCGCCCTCGGCCTCCTATGTGACGGGCCAGACGCTCGTGGTCGACGGCGGAGCCGGAATCCGAGCCTAGGCGCCGCCGTGTGCACTCCGACTCGCGCGCGCCCCGGCATGCGCGTGCGGACTGCCGACTGGTCGAACCCGCAGTTCGCGAAGTAGTTCGTCGGCGGCAGTCGTTCCGTCACGGGCCAGCGTCGACGTCGACGGAGGCGCCGTCGGCGTCGACGGCTCGGCCCTGACGACAGGCGAGGAGCCGCAGGACGGCGCCCGGCGTCGAAGTCAAGACGATCGTCCGCAACTTCGGTGCAGCGGCGGTCGTTAGACCGGCATGATCACGACTTCGGAATCGACACGGGCGGCGGAAATGGACGAGACCTTCGGGGAGACGGGGACCGAGTTCAAGGGGCGGTTGAGCACCGGCCTGGTGCTGCTGCTCGGCGGCCTGGTCGGGCTCGCGGCGGCCTTCGACCTCACCTACGAGCGCATCGCCTCGCTCATCGACCCCGGCCACGTCATCTCCTGCGACTTCAACCCGGTCCTGTCGTGCGGCACCGTCATGAACACCGAGCAGGCCTCGGCGTTCGGCTTCCCGAACCCGGTGATCGGCCTCATCGCGTTCCCGTTCGTGCTGTTCATGGGCGTGCTGGTGCTCGCGCGCGTGGAACTGCCGCGCTGGATTTCGCTGGTGTTCAACCTCGGCACGCTCGCCGGCCTCGGCTTCGTCGCCTGGCTGATCTTCCAGTCGGTCTACCGCATCGGCGTGCTGTGCCCGTGGTGCATGGCGGTGTGGGCCGCGGTCCTGCCGATCTTCTGGTTCACCACCGTCTACAACCTCCGAAGCGGCGCGATCGGCGTCGGCGAGGACTGGCGCGGCCCCGTCGACGAGCTGCTTCGCTACCACTGGGTCGGCCTGGCCGTGCTCTACGGCGTCATCGTGGCCATCGTCGGCATGGGCTTTTGGGACTACTGGTCCACGCTGTTCTAGGGCCTCGCACGCGACTCAAGCGATCTTGAGCCCGATCGGCTCCAGCCAGCCGCCCTCGGACAGGAACTCGATGACCTGCTCGACGGCCTCGCCGATGGTGATGTCGCTGGTGTCGATCGTCAGCTCGGCGTACGGCGGCTCCTCGTACGGGTCGGAGACCCCCGTGAACTCGGGGATCCGCCCGGACCTGGCCTTGGCGTACAGGCCCTTGCGGTCGCGCGCCTCGCAGACCTCCAGCGGCGTGTTGACGTACACCAGCACGAAGTCGGCGCCGGCCGCCTCCGCCATGCGCCGCGCCTCGGCCCGGTCCGCCTCGTACGGCGCGATCGGCGAGGCCATACCGATGCCGCCGTGGCGGGCGACCTCGGCCGCGACGAAGCCGATGCGGCGGATGTTCATCGAGCGATCCGCCTTGGAGAAGCCGAGCCCGGCCGAGAGCAGGCGCCGCACCACGTCGCCGTCGAACAGCGAGACCGTGCGCGTGCCGTCCTCCAGCAGCGACTCGTAGACCCCGCGCGAGATCGTCGACTTGCCCGAGCCCGACAGGCCCGTGAAGAACAGCACCAGGCCCCGCTGGCGCCGCGGCGGGCGCGCCTTGCGCAGTTCCGCGGCGACGCTCGGCGGCGTGTGCCACTCCGGCAGGCCGAAGCCGCGGTCGAGCATGTCGGCGATCTCGGCGTCGCTGAGCGCGGTGCGTCTGAACGGCGGCTCGATGTCCTCGATCGGCCGCCACTGGCCGTCGCGGGTGTCGTAGGCCAGCTCGCGCGGCACCATCGCGCGGATGCCGTCGCCGCCGGAGAGCCCATCGGGGCCGGTCATGATGTGCGTGGCCCCGTACGCGGCCGCGACCTTCGCCGTCAGCAGGCCGTCGCGGAGCCGGTCGCCCCGCTTGGACAGCGGCACCGTCAGCACCGTCGCCGTCGGGAGCCGGTCCTTCGCCGCCAACACGCTGCGCACCAGCGCCGCCGTGGGCAACCGCAGCGCCGTGTCGCCGTTGGTCTCGTCGCCGGTGGGGATCATGACCAGCACGTGCGCGGCCAGGTTGTGGGCGGCGCGCACCAGCTGGGCCAGCTGGGGGCGGTGCAGCGGCCGGTCCGCGACCAGCGCCAGCACGCGTTTCTTGCTGTAGGTGGTCTTCGCTTGATCGGGGGTGGCGCGCAGGCCGATGAACACGCCGTGGGCGGCGTCGGCGATGCGCCGGACCGGCCCGCCGACGCGGACGATGTCGGGGCCGAGCGGATCGAGCGCATGGCATTCGACGGCCGCCACCGGAGCGCCCTCCGGATCGGTGATGCGCAACACACGCCGCTTGCGGTCGGGGTGGTCGAGCTTCTCGGCGAGGTCCACCGGTACGTCCAGCGTCACCGGCACCGGCCAGGCCGTCCCGTCCAGGAGCGAGCCGGTCCGGGTCACGTGCCGCGCCTCAGCGGCGCTCATGAAGCCGCGCAGCGGATCGTAGGCCCCGTACAGCAGCAACTCCAGGTCCGCGAGCTCGTGTGGCAGCGGAGTATGGCTCGGCGCCTCGGCGAGGACCTCGTCGGGCAGTACCCAGTCAGACATCGTTGGTCGCGATCCCTTCGCAGTGCTCAGGCGGCTGTGCGGCACCGGTGAATTCGGTGGTTGCACCAGGGTATTCCACCGGTACGTCACACTCCTCACCCGCAGTGCGGATCCGTAGGCGCCGTCCCGCATGCCGGGCCGAGCAGGTGCCGCGGGCATTGCGAATAAGTTACGCTGACAGCGCTCAAGCACGGCTCGCAAGCGTCACCGAGGTGCCTCACGGCTTCGCATGCGGCGCCGTGAGGGCCCGCAGATACCTCACAGGGAACTTTGAGGGCCGAGCAGTAGTGCAGCAGTGACCGCGGACATCGGCGTCGGCGCGAGCGGCCCCGCGTGGGTGTGCCCAAACCACCACTGGAGAACTCCATGGACTACTACGACACGTCCGGCGAAGTCGACGACAAGCAGCTCCGCCGGGACATCCGTCGTCTCGGCAACCTCCTCGGCCAGGCCCTGGTCCGCCAGGAAGGCCCCCAACTGCTCGAACTCGTCGAGGAGGTACGCGGCCTCGTCCGCGACAAGCCCGAGGCCGTCGCCGCCCGCCTCTCGAAACTCGACGTCACCGAGGAGGTCGACCTCGCGCGCGCGTTTGCCACCTACTTCCACCTCGCCAACATCACCGAGCAGGTCCACCGCGCCCGTGACATGCGCCGCGGCCGCGCCGAGAACGGCGGCTGGCTCGCCCAGGCCCGCGCCGAGATCACCGCCGAGGACATCCCCGCCGACCAGATCGCCGCCGCGGCCGATCGGCTCGAAGTGCGCCCGGTGTTCACCGCCCACCCCACCGAGGCCGCCCGCCGCTCCATCCTCATCAAGCTGCGCAACATCGCCGACCTGCTCGACGCCGAGACCGCCGAGCGCGCCGTCCTCGGCTCCGCCGACGTCGACGCCGTCAACTCGCGCCTCGCCGAGATCATCGACCTGCTGTGGCAGACCGACGAGCTGCGCGTCGAGAAGCCCGAGCCCTCCGACGAGGCCCGCAACGCGATCTACTACCTCACCGACCTCTACCGCGACGCCGCCGCCCGCGTCCTCACCGATCTGAACGCGACGCTCACCGACCTGGGCGGCTCGCCCCGACCCGGCAGCGCCCCGCTCAAGTTCGGCACCTGGATCGGCGGCGACAGGGACGGCAACCCGTTCGTCACCCCCGAGGTCACCAAGCAGGTCCTGGTCATGCAGCACGAGCACGGCATCGCGGCGGCGGAGGGAGCGGTGGCGGGCCTCATCAACGAGCTGTCGGTCTCGCAGGCCGTCCGGCCCGCCTCCCAGGAGCTCATCGACTCGGTCACCGCCGACCTCGACCGGCTCGACAACATCCCGGCCCGCTACCGGCGCATCCACGCCGAGGAGCCCTACCGGCTCAAGGCCCGCGCCATCGAGGCGAAGCTCGCGAACACCCGCGCCCGCCACGCCGAAGGCCTGCCTCACCGGCCCGGCATCGACTACGCCGACGGCCGCGAACTCCTCGCCGACCTCCAGGTCATGCGCGACTCGCTCGCCCGCCACCGCGGGCAGCTCGCCGCCAAGGGCGTATTGGACAACGTCATCCGCACCGTCGCCGCGTTCGGCCTCCAACTGGCCACCATGGACGTCCGCGAGCACTCCGAGGCCCACCACGCCGTCCTCGCCGAGCTGTACGACACCGCCGGCGAACTCGACAAGCCGTACGCCGAGCTCACCACCGCCGAGCTCCACGAGCTGCTCTCACGCGAACTGTCCGGCCACCGCCCGCTCGCGCCCGCCGACGTCGACCTCTCCGACCTCAACCGCAAGACCTTCGACGTCTTCCGCGCCATCAAGGACGCGCAGCGGCAGTTCGGCCACTCGATCGTGGAGTCCTACATCATCTCCATGACGCACGAGCCGGCCGACGTCCTCGCCCCGGCGATCCTCGCCCGCGACGCCGGACTCCTCGACGTCGCCCGCGGCCGCGCCGACATCGGCTTCGTCCCCCTCCTCGAAGAAGTCCAGGAGCTCGCCAACGCCGGCACCCTGATCGACGGGCTGCTGAGCCTGCCCGCCTACCGCGCGATCGTGGCCGCCCGCGGCGACGTCCAGGAGGTCATGCTCGGCTATTCCGACTCGAACAAGGACGCGGGCATCACCGCCAGCCAGTGGAACATCCAGAAGGCCCAGCGCCAGCTGCGCGACGTCGCCTCCAAGCACGGGGTGCGGCTGCGGCTGTTCCACGGCCGCGGCGGCACCATCGGCCGCGGCGGCGGCCCCACCCACGAGGCGATCCTGGCCCAGCCCTCGGGCACGCTCGACGGCGCCATCAAGATCACCGAGCAGGGCGAGGTCCTCTCCGACAAGTACACGCTGCCCGCGCTGGCACGCGAGAACCTCGAGCTGACGGTGGCCGCCTCGCTCAAGGCGACGCTGCTGCACACCGAGCCGAGGCACCAGCCGGACGTGCTGGGCCGCTGGTTCGAGGTCATGGACCAGACCTCGCAGGCCGCCAAGGCCGCCTACCGCGATCTGACCTCGCGGCCGGGCCTGTCCGACTACTTCTGGGCGGTCAGCCCCACCGAGCTGCTCGGCGCGCTCAACATCGGCTCGCGCCCGTCCAAGCGCCCCAACACGAGCGCCGGACTGGAAGGCCTTCGGGCGATCCCGTGGGTGTTCGGCTGGACCCAGTCGCGCCAGATCGTGCCGGGCTGGTTCGGCGTCGGCTCCGGCCTCGCCGCCGCCCGCGAGGCCGGTCTGAGCGACCAGATCGCCGAGATGCACGGCAAATGGCACTTCTTCTCCAACTTCATCTCCAACGTGGAGATGACGCTGGCGAAGACCGATCTCAGCATCGCCTCGCAGTACGTCGCGACGCTCGTGCCGCCGAAGCTCCAGCCGATCTTCGAGCTCATCAAGGCCGAGCACGAGCGCACCGTCGCCGAGATCCTCGCGCTCACCGGCGAGGACAAGCTGCTCGACGCCAACCCGCAGCTCGCGCGCACCCTGGAGGTCCGCGACCGCTACCTGGCGCCGCTGCACCACCTGCAGATCTCGCTGCTCAAGCGCTACCGGGCCGACGGCGATGTCGGGCACGGTCTCGATCCGCAGCTCAAGCGGGCCCTGCTCATCACCGTCAACGGCATCGCCGCGGGGCTGCGCAACACCGGCTGATTCAGGCGCCGCTCGCGGAGGAGCTCTTCTCGGCGTCCTCCGCGAGCTTGCGCTCATGCTGCTCGCAGGCCTTCGCCCACAGCAGCCCCAGCTCCTCGTCGCCGAGCGTCAGACCGAAGCGCTCGACCAGCAGCTCGGAGAAGCGGTCGAGGTCGGCGATGATGCGCATGATCTTGCCGTCGCTCAGGGCCGGGTCGATGATCGTCAGCGTCCGGGCCCGCAGCACCATCGTCGCGTCGTCGAGCGGCAACTGCGCCGTCAGCGTCTTGACGAACGGCGAGTCCGGCGAGGTCGACAGCTCACGGCACTTCTCGGCGAACTCGCCGATGTCCCTGGGCGCCACCGTGAAGTCGAAGGACAGGTCCGAGAGCCTCGGGTCGATCGTGCAGCGCCACAGCTCGTCCTCCAGCTGCCACATCCCGAAGTTGAACGGGCCCACGCGGTGGCTGCCGGTGCGCAGCGGCAGCGGGTCGCGGAACCCCGTGCCGAGCCCGGTGTCGGCCACGAACTCCCCGTTCGAGAACCGCACCACCAGCGGCATGTGGTTGTACCAGTTCTCCTCGCCCTCGGTCTCGCGGGCCACGGCCCCGAGCACGCGGCGCACGTCGAAGCCCATCGCCTCCAGCGCCAGCGCGAGCACGTGGTTCTTCTCGTAGCAGTACCCGCCCCGACCGCCCCGCACGAACTTGTCGAACAGCGCCTCGTCATCGAGCCGGATCGGGCGTCCGAGCTGGATGTCGAGGTTCTCGTACGGGAAGGTGTCGATGTGGGCACGGTGGATCCGGACGAGCGCGTCGACTGTGGGACGCCTCGGCCGCGCGAGCCCGATCCGCTCGAGATAAGCGGACAGCTGGGAGGAGGTGAACACACAATGACCCTAGCGCGAGTGTGTCGCACCATCGACCTAGATTGGAACAATGCTCGCGGTCGTGGCGAGAGTCGTTGCGACCGTGTGGCATAGTCTTCGCGTCCTCCCCGGAACCGCCCTGATTAAGGAGACCCCACTATGGTCATGGGTCCCACCCACGCCATGTCCGGCGCCGCCCTGTGGCTCGCCGGATCGGCGGTGGCCGACGTCGCGTTCGGCCTCGACCAATCCTCCGCCGAACTCGTCGTCGGCGCCATCGCGGCGTCCGGCGCCGCCCTGTATCCCGACATCGACTGCGCCGGCAAGGTCACCGAGAACAAGGGCGGCTCCACCGTCGCCCGCTCCTTCGGCGTGGTCTCCCTGTTCGTCGCCGAATGCGTCGAGCGCCTGTGCTACTGGTTCTACCTGCTGACGAAGTCCAAGAAGGACAAGAAACGCAAGAACGGGCACCGGACGTTCACGCACACGGCCGTCCACGCCGCCCTCGTCGGCACCGGCACGGGCCTGTTGGCCGCCAACTACGGCAAGCCGGCGGTCATCGCCATCCTGTTCGTCCTCACCGGCCTCGCCGTGCGCGGCCTGCTCCCGGCCTCGGTGAACCGGATGGGCTGGGTCATCACCACCGCCGTCGCCCTGGCCTCCTCCTACGGCATGTACCACCTGCTGCCCGGCGACCGCCACTACTGGATCCTCGGCCTGGCGATGGGCATCGGCTGCTTCATCCACATCCTCGGCGACATGATCACCAAGATGGGCTCGCCGCTGCTGTTCCCCCTCCCGATCAAGAAGCGCCGCTGGTACGACATCGGCCTGCCCAACACCATCGCGCTGCGCGCCGGCGGCAAGGGCGAGAACCGGATCCTCCTCCCCGTCCTCACCGGCCTCGTGGTCATCGGCATGTTCTACAACCTGCCCGAAGTCCAGGAGTTGCTCTTCGGCTCGACGCCCGCCGAGACCGCCGGAGACGTCGGCGGTTCGAGGTAGACTCGACCGGTTGCCGGAACCGGGACTCCCTGTGCCAACGTATGGCGCGCAAGCTTCACCGAGGGTGCCCGGTTCCGGCCAGTCAGCATGCCCAGATGCACCGGGTGGGGGAGTCACCGCATGTCACAAGTCCAGGTAGAGGCAAAACTCGCAGGCCTGCTCGACGCGGCGGCGCGTTCGCCGAAGCTCGCCCGCATCGCCGAGCTCGCCGCCGACTCCCAGACGCCGGTGGACGTCGTCGCCGTGCCCGGTGCGCGGCCGCTCGCCATCGCCCAGGCCGCCCGCAAAGCGCCCGGGCCGCTGTTGGCGATCACGGCCACCTCCCGCGAGGCCGAAGAACTCGCCGAGTCCCTCGCCTCCTTCGTCCCCGAGGACGACATCGCGCTCTACCCGGCCTGGGAGACCCTCCCGCACGAGCGGCTCTCCCCGCGCTCGGACACCGTCGGCACCCGGCTCGAACTGCTGCACCGCGTCCACGCCGGAGACGTGCCGCGCGTCATCGTCACCCCCGTTCGCGGAGCGCTCCAGCCCCAGCTCAAGGGCCTCGGCTCGCTCGAACCGATCCACCTGCGGCGCGGCGACGAGACCGACCTGACCGAGCTGTCCGAGCGGCTCATCGGCCTCGCCTACGAGCGCGTCGACCTGGTCGAGAAGCGCGGCGAGTTCGCCGTGCGCGGCGGCATCCTCGACGTCTTCCCGCCCACCGCCCAGCACCCGCTGCGCCTGGAGTTCTTCGGCGACGAGGTCGACGCGATCCGGGAGTTCTCCGTCGCCGACCAGCGCTCGCTGGACCCCGCCGAGGAGCTGCGCGCCACCGCCTGCCGCGAGCTCCTCCTCACCGACGACGTCCGCCGGCGCGCCGCCGAACTGGCCGCGTCCCAGCCGGGCCTGGCCGAGATGTGCACGAAGCTGAGCCAGGGCATCCCCGTCGAGGGCATGGAGTCGCTCATGCCCGCCCTCGTCGGCTCCGAGAACCTCGAGCTGTTCTCCGAGACGCTCCCGGCCGACACGCTCGTCATCGCCATCGAGCCCGAGCGCATCCGCTCCCGCGCCACCGACCTGGTGGCCACGTCGAACGAATTCCTCGAGGCCTCCTGGGCCGCCGCGGCGGCCGGGGCCGAGGCACCCGTCGACCTCGGTTCCGGGATCTTCCGCGACCTGGCCGACGCCAGGACCGTCGCGCTCGCGGCGGGCCAGCGCTGGTGGACGATCTCTCCGTTCGCCGCCGCGCCCGAGGAGGACCCGCTCGCGGCCGAGCTCGCCGCGATCACCGGCGAGGGCCCCTCGGGCGGCGACATCGCCGACGAATCGGTCACGGTGGACCTGGGCATCGCCGAAACGCCGCGCTACCACGGGGACTCGGCGAAGCTGACCGCCGACATGAAGACCTGGACGCAGTCCGGGCGGGCCGTCGCCGTCGTGTACCCGGCCCTGGGCGGGGCCGGGCGGGCCGCCGAACAGCTCAAGGCCGCCGGCATCGGCGCCCATCTTGACGAGGCCCCCGCATCGTTCACGCCCGGCGAGGTGACCGCCTGCGTCGGCACCCTCGCGATCGGCTTCATCGACGAGAACGCCGGCCTCGTCGTCGTGACGGCCGCCGACATCGCCGGCGGCAAGGCCCTCGCCGCGCAGCGTCCCCGCAAAGGCAAGGCGTCCAAGCGCAGGGGCATGATCAACCCGCTCGAGCTGACGCCGGGCGACTTCGTCGTGCACGACTCGCACGGCGTCGGCCGGTACATCGAGATGGTGCGCCGCAACATCGGCGGGGCCGAGCGCGAATACCTGGTGATCGAGTACGCGGCCTCCAAGCGGGGCCAGCCCGGCGACCGCCTGTTCGTGCCCACCGATTCGCTCGACCAGCTGACGCGCTACGTCGGCGGCGAGCAGCCGTCCGTCCACAAGCTCGGCGGCACGGACTGGCAGAAGACGAAGCGGCGGGCGCGCAAGGCGGTGCGCGAGATCGCCGCGGAGCTCATCCAGCTGTACGCCGCCCGGCAGTCGGCCGAGGGGCACTCGTTCTCGCCCGACACGCCGTGGCAGCGCGAACTGGAGGACGCCTTCCCCTTCATCGAGACGCCCGACCAGATGTCGGCGATCATCGACACCAAGTCCGACATGGAGGCGCGCATCCCGATGGACCGCCTCGTGATGGGCGACGTCGGCTACGGCAAGACCGAGGTCGCGGTCCGCGCCGCGTTCAAGGCGGTGCAGGACGGCAAGCAGGTGGCGGTCCTGGTCCCGACGACACTGCTGGCGAGCCAGCACTACGGCACGTTCGTGGAGCGCATGGGCCAGTTCCCGGTCCGCATCAAGCAGCTCTCGCGCTTCCAGTCGGCCCGTGAGGCGGCCGAGATCCAGCAGGGCATCGCCAACGGGGACGTCGACATCCTCGTGGGCACGCACCGCCTGCTGCAGGCCGAGACGCGCTTCAAGGACCTGGGTCTGATCATCGTGGACGAGGAGCAGCGCTTCGGCGTGGAGCATAAGGAGAAGCTCAAGGCGCTGCGCACCGCCGTCGACGTGCTGACGATGTCGGCCACCCCGATCCCGAGGACCCTCGAGATGGCGGTGACCGGCATTCGCGAGATGTCCACGATCGCCACGCCCCCGGAGGAACGCCATCCCGTGCTCACCTATGTGGGGGCCTGGGAGGCGAAGCAGGTGACCGCGGCGATCCGCCGCGAACTGCTGCGGGACGGGCAGGTCTTCTACCTCCACAACCGCGTCGAATCGATCGACCGGGCCGCGACGAAGCTCCGCGAGCTGATCCCCGAGGCCCGGGTCGCCGTGGCCCACGGCAAGATGGGCGAGGGTCAGCTCGAGAAGATCATGCAGTCGTTCTGGGACGGTGAGTTCGACGTCCTCGTCTCCACGACGATCATCGAGTCGGGCATCGACATCCCGAACGCCAACACGCTGATCGTCGAGCGTGCCGACCTGCTCGGGCTCTCGCAGCTCCACCAGATCCGGGGCCGGGTCGGCCGCAGCCGCGACCGCGCGTACGCCTATTTTCTGTACCCGCCCGAGCAGCCGCTCTCCGAGACGGCGCATGAGCGCCTGGCGACGATCGCCCAGCACGCCGAGCTCGGCGCGGGCATGTACGTCGCGATGAAGGACCTGGAGATCCGCGGCGCCGGCAACCTCCTCGGCGCCGAGCAGTCCGGGCATATCGCCGACGTCGGCTTCGACTTGTACCTGCGCATGGTCGGCGAGGCGGTCACGGCCTTCAAGGGCGGTGGCGAGGAGCCACCGGCGCCGGTCAAGGTCGAGCTGCCGCTCGACGCCAACGTTCCGGTCGACTACATCGAGGTCGAGCGCCTGCGCCTGGAGATGTACCGCAAGATCTCCGAGGTCCACACCGAAGCCGAGCTCGACGAGGTCCGCGACGAGATGGAAGACCGCTACGGTCCGGCGCCCGAACAGGTCCAGACTCTGTTCCACCTGGCGCGCTTCCGGCTCCTGGCCCGGCGCCACGGCCTGAGCGACGTCGCCTTGCAGGGCAAGAACCTCCGCTTCGCCGCGGTGGAGCTGCCCGACTCGAAGCAGATGCGGCTGCGTCGCCACTACCCGGAGGCCCACTACAAGCCTCAGGCCGGTCTGATCAGCGCCCCGCGCCCGACGACATCGAGAATCGGCGGCAAACCCATCGAGGGCCTGGCGCTCCTCCAGTGGTGCGCCGATCTCATCACCGACGTCATCCCGGCCGTCGAAGAGGCCAAGGCGGTCTGACGAGCAGGGACTCAGGAACTCAGCGACGCCGTAACTCAGCGACGCCGTGACGCCGTGACTCAGCGACTCCTAGGGTCCCGACTAGCCATGATCAGCGCGGTGGCGGCCCTCCACTGCCTCCTTGGGTCTTCCTTGGGTCTTCGCCTGGTGAGACCGGTAATGGAAGCGGGGGCGTTGGCGGGGTCGGTCGGGTGTGATGGTCGTTCTGCGCTATGGCGGCGACAAAAGCGGTGGCAGGTGGACGGTGGAGGCGGTCTGCCGTCGCGGAGGTGGTCGGTGGGCTCGTGCCGGGTCGGATTGGGTCTGGCCAGACGCCGGATTCGAGGTGATCTGTGGTCCGGTTCGAGGCCGGGGCACGGGAATGGGCTCGAAGCCGTTGCCGGTTTCGAGCTGGCGACCTATGTGGTGCCTTCCCCGCCACGGCATCCCGTGGCGGGCGGGTTAAGAAGGGCGGTGGTCCGTAGCCCGGTGCCGGTGCGGCCCCGACCGGTTCGCGAGATCGCTTCGTCTCATGAAGCGGTGTGAAAGTCTGGTATCCCGGCCCCGTTGCCGGTGCTGAAGCCGGTTCGGGCTTGGGTGCCGGTGTCGTGAAGCGGGCTCGCACTTTGGCGCGGGCGGCTTTCGCGGCGGCCAACGCGTCCTCCAAGTCGGCCTGCTCGGCAGCCGCTTCGAGGTCGGGTTTCAGGGTCTCGGACCATTCCTCGGGGTACAGGCCGGTGGGGAAGGCGTTCGCGATGTCGTCAACGAAGTCGGCATCCAGGTCGGCGTCAGTCCGCCAGTCCGAGCACCCGCATGTGAGGTCGGGGTCGGTGTCCTCGTGCCCCTCGTGGTGGACGATCATCGCTTTGCCCGGTCCGGTTTTGGTGATGGTCCAGCCGGGGGTGTGGATGCGGCCGTGGTGGAAGCGGCACAGCAGGATCAGGTTCTCGGCGACGGTGGGTCCGCCGTTGGCCCAATGCACGATGTGGTGGGCTTCGGTCCACTGCACCGGGGCGAGACAGCCGCTCCAAGCGCACCCGCCCGGCTGCTCCAACTCCAGCTTCCGCCGCAGCGCCGAGTTCGGCAGGCGCAGGGCACGCCCGAGTTCGATCGCTTCGCCGGTGCGGTAGTTGAACACGTTGGGGATGACCAGGCCCTCGCAGGCGAGCAGGCGGGCCTTCCCGAGGCTGATCGGGTCGCCTTCGAGGGTCGGCACGCGTCCGGTGTCTTGCCCGGCCAACGTGTCGATGTCGACTGACAGGTGCAGGGTGGCGGTGTGGCCGTGCCGCTTGGCCGCGTTCGGGTCGGCCCCGTGGGCCGCGAGCACCTGGTGGAACGCCTCGGCCCGGCGGTTCGCCGCAGGCGGCAGGCACCCGTCGGCGTCGACCTCGTCTTGCCGGGGCGGGGGCACGGCGGTGGTCAGGAGTTTGGCGAACAGCTTCCCGGTGTCGGCCGACAGGAGCCCGGAGAGGACGAACATGCCGTTCTCGGTCTCCACCAAGTCGAGCCGTTGCAACGACTGCTGCCCGAGCCCGTCCAGCAGCTCCTCACCGTTGTCGAGGGCGGCTTGGAGCTCGTCGAGCTGGGCGTGCACATCCTTGACCGTCGCGTGGATGCAGTACTGCGCGATCAAGTGCTCCGGGGTGAGGCAGAGCGTCTCGGCAACGAACGGGGACGGCACCGGCTCCTTGTAGGGGGTGCGGGCGTACACCCGCAGAGCCTTGGTGGCGTCCAGGCGGCGCACGGCTGCCGCGACCCGGTCGATGCGCGCGGCAGCGGAGGTGGCGGTCTGGGCGAGGATGGTGAACTTGCCTGCGGTGCGGGCGATCGCGGCCAGATCAGCAGCGGTGCGGAGGTGGAAGTCGAAGGTCGACACCAGCCACTCCCGCAGCGCCGAGAAGCCGTCGCAGTCGCGGTGGATGTTCCACGCCTTCGCCTGGATGACATCAGCGAGCACTTTGGCGTGGGCCTGGTTGATCATGGCCGCAGCTTCGTCAAGGTTGGTGTGGATCGCCGCTGCGCGTTCGGTCCGCTCGGTCTTGCTGGGCTTCATGCTCGCTGTGGCCATGTCACACCTCCTTGAGGTCTCGTACGAACCTGCTGTTTCCGCTGGTTCGACCTCCATTCTCCCAGGCCACAAGGCTTCTGTCATCACCCATTAGGGTGGGAAAACCCTCACGTTTCCGCCGCCCGGAACCACGAGAAGCCCTGCCCCGCAAACCAAAGCGGACAACACATGGCTCGCCCGCGAAGCGACCCGCGCGCCACATCCCACCGGCACGCCCGCCACCCAACCTCCACAAAGAACACACCTCTTCGTCGCCGCCCGCTTGAACCCGCACTCAAACGGACCCGCACCTGGCGTCCGACCCCCACAGGCTCCTACCTCGTCGTCGCTGCGCCTGAAGTCGCGCCCGCGCGTACCGGCACTCTGCGTCCGTCACCGCCTTGCGGTGTCACTGGCGCCGGCCCGCGGCTCTCGCCGCAGTCCGTCCTCGATGGAGCAATAGCGGGCAGATGACGGCGGTCGCGATGAGGATGACGCCTCCGATCATTGTGGCGGCGCTCAGACCGTCGACGAAGGCAGCGCGAGCCAGCTCGGTCAGGTGCCCGGCGGCCTCGCCGGGGAGTTGCTCGGCGACACTCATCGCGGCCCCGAGGCTGGAGCCGGCTGTGTCCGCAACTTCGTTCGGGGCACCCGCGGGCACTCCGTCGAGGACCCGAGCCCGGTACAGCGCGGTCCCGATCGACCCGAGTACGGCGATGCCCAGCGCGGCCCCGAGCTCCTGAGCGGTCTCGGACAGCGCGGATGCCGCGCCGGATCGCGCCGGAGAAACGGAACCGACGACCACGTCGGCGGCGAGTGTCATCATCGGGGCGATTCCTGCCCCGATGAAAGCGGATGAGACGACGGCGATGACGAGGCCGTCTTCTACCGGGACCCGACTGAACGCGAGCATCCCGGCTGCGGCGACCATCGCTCCCGTGCCGAACAGCACCGGGTATCCGATGCGTCGCACGACCACTGAGGCGAGCACGGCCATGCTGCCGACGGCGAGCATGACCGGCAGGATCGCGACGCCGGCGCCGAGCGGCGAGAGCCCTTCGACGAGTTGGAGGTACTGCGCGCTGTAGAGCATGACGCCCACCAGCGAGAACATGGCGAGCCCCGCTCCCAGGACGGCGCCGGTGAACCGCGCGTCGGCGAACAGGCCGACATCGACCAACGGCGCCTGGAGTCGACGCTGCCGGACGAGGAACACCGCCCCGGCGAGGACTCCAACGGCCAGCGCGATCACCGCGGCCGGGGAGAGCGCCAGCTCCTCGGCCGCCGTCTTGACCGCCCACACGATCGGCAGGATCGCGGCGAAGGACAGCAGCACGCTCAACAGGTCCATCCTGGCCCGCGTGGGGTTCCGGTACTCGGGGACGAGTGCGGGCGCCGCGCTCAGGAGGACCAAGATGGCCGGGACGTTGATGAGGAACACCGATCCCCACCAGAAGGTTTCGAGCAGCAGGCCGCCGACGATCGGGCCGAGTGCGATCCCCGCGGACAGGCTTGCGGTCCAGATGCCGATCGCGCGGGTGCGTTCGCCGGGGTCGATGAACATGTTGCGGATCAGTGAGAGCGTCGAGGGCATCAGCGTGGCCCCGCCGACGCCCATGAGCGCCCGCGCGACGATCAGCATCTCCGGGTTCGGTGCGAACGCCGCCATCGCCGAGGCGGTGGCGAACACCACGGCGCCGATGAGCAGGAGGCGGCGCCGGCCGATGCGGTCGCCGATGTTGCCCATGGTGATCAGCAGGCCGGCCAGCAGGAATCCGTAGGCGTCGAGTGTCCACAGCATCTGGCTGGGGCTCGGGGTCAGCTCGTGCGTGATCGTCGGGATCGCGATGTGCAGGATCGTGATGTCCATAGAGGTCAGGATCACCGGCAGGGTCAGCACGGCGAGTCCGAGCCACCTCGATCGCGGCTCAGTCGGATGAGAAGTCGGTACAGGCACGGACGCTCCTTGGGTACGGTGTACGCAACCACCGTAGCGTACGATGTACCCATCGCGCTAGACTGGCCCGGGAGGTGCGAATTGAGTCCACGAATCGGGCCATCGGGTCCCTTGTCCCGCGCGCGGATCGTCGCCTCGGCGATCGAGCTCGCCGACGCGGAGGGCCTGGAAGCGGTGACGATGCGGCGCGTGGCCGAACGGCTCAAGACCGGGGCGATGTCGCTGTACCGGCACGTGTCCGACAAGGACGAGCTCGTCGGCGCCATGGTCGAACAGGTCACCGCCGACTACACCTACCCCGACCGCTCCGGTCTCGGCTGGCGTGAGTGCATGCACGCGCTCGCGCGGCAGGACTGGTCGGCGTTCCTGGCCCATCCGTGGATGCTCACCGCGACCGCCACGGTCACGCCGCCCTTCGGGACCGCGTCGCTCGCCGCCATGGAATGGGCGCTCACCGCGCTGGACGAGCTCGAACTGGCGCCGGCCGAGGCGGCCCGGGTGATCATGACGGTCAACAACTACGTCCAGGGCAGCGCGCGAATCGCCCTCGGGGACCGGCGGCCCGGCAGCGCCGATGACCCCGGGCGCAGCTGGCAGCAGCGGCTTCGCGCGGTCGATTTGAGCGCCTTTCCCCGATTGAGCGAACTCATCGCCGAGCCGTTGCCCGCCGGCGAACGGGACTGGTTCGCCGACGGGCTGGACGTCATCCTCGACGGCGTTGCGGCGCGCCGTGCCCAGATTTCGCCGGGAGAGTCCCTGCCGCCTGATCCGGTCTAGGGGTAGGGCCGTCGTGCAGCAGAGCGTCGACGAACCCGCGGAAGCGACGGCCTTCCACGTGCCGTTGGCGGGCTGTTTCCCGCTCGCTTCCTGGGCCGAAATGACGGTACTGTTCACCTTCGTGGCCGTCGCCTTGGCCGCCCTCCGGGTCGGGCGGGCGGATCGAGGAGCATTCAGGCTTGCGACTAACCTCACAGAGGCATTGCATGAGCGGAAAGGGATGACCGTGCGCACATTGAAACTGGCCGGACTCGCGGCTGTCGGGGTCGCGGCGCTGACGGCGTGCAGCAACGTACAGGGCGCGGCCGTGTTCGTCGATGACGAGCGCGTGCCCGAGGACACGGTCGACGCCTACGTCGATGAACTGGCGACGCTCCGGACCGAGGCCTCCGGCATGGACCTGGTCGGCTACGACTACAGCCTCGACCGCGAGCTGGTGGTCGAGGTCGTGGTCATCACCGAACTGGGCCGCACCCTGGACCTGGAGAACCCCGAGGGCGGCGACGACTCCATCGAAGCGAAGTACGCCGAGCGCAACGCCTACATCAACGCGCTGATGCAGGACGTCGAGCCCCGCGAACTCACCCAGGACGAGATCGACGCCATCACGGTCGCCGCCCAGCAGGACCAGCAGATAGCCGACACCATCCAGCAGCAGCCCGAGGTGTTCAACTACTACGCCGCCCTCTCCGACGAGCTCGCCGGCTACGTCGAGGAATACGACGTCGCCGCCAGCCCTCGCTACGGCGAGGTGGCCATCACCCTGATCCCCGGCGTCTTCGAAGTGGAAGTCCCGCAGCGTTGAGTACCGTCACCTGGCTCCTGACCTCCCCGCGCATTCCCGCCGGCCTGCTCACCGTCGAGGCCTGGGACGCCCTGCACGACGCCGAGGCCGTCGCCGCGTTCGGCGACTCGCCCACCGTCGAGGCCGTCCGCGACGCCGGGATCGAGGTCGACCTCGTCGACGACGCCGCGTCCTTCCTCGAGGAAGGCGGCGTCTGGCTCGTCGGTGAGGACGGCGACGAGGAGCTGCGCGAAGCGCTGGCCGAGTACGTCGCCGGCGGCGAAGTGGAGCTCGAGGTCGTCTACGGCTCCTGGGATCCGCCCGGCGCTCGCCTCTTGGACCTGGTGGCCGCGGTGGACCAGCTCCACGCCGAGGAGGGCGGCTGCCCCTGGCACCGCGCGCAGAGCCATGAGAGCCTCGCGCCCTTCCTCATGGAGGAGTCCTACGAGGTGCTCGACGCGATCGCCGCCGGAGACGCCCTGGAGCTGGAAGAGGAGCTCGGCGACCTGCTGTTCCAGCCGATCCTGCACGCTCGCCTCGCCGCGGGGCGTGAGGAGTTCGACATCGACGACGTCGCCGGCGCCATCGTCGACAAGATCATCCGCCGCCACCCGCACGTGTGGGGCGACGCCGACCCCGACGACCTCTACGAGCACTGGCACAGCGCCAAGGCCGCCGAGAAGCCCGACCGGGACCATCCGGCAGACGGCGTCTCGCGCCGTCTGCCGTCCCTGGCGTTCGCCGCGAAGGTCATCGACCGCTTCGATGACGCGGGCGTGCCGCTGGACCTCCCGGACCTGCCCGACGGTTTGAAGATGGAGGCCGAGGAGGTCGGCGACTTCCTGCTCGCCGCCGTGGCCGCCGCCAAGGCCGCCGGCGTCGACCCCGAGCTCGCGCTGCGGCGGGCCCTCGTCGAGAAGGCGGGCCTCGAATCGGACGAATCATGACCAAATAGCAACATCGGACAAGAACAATTCACCGAGTCGTAACGCGTGATACTTAACAATATTGTTCTGTTGGGCTTAACAATGGGCCCGATCTTTGCTACGGTCGTTCCCATGCCACCCGGTGACGCAAGTGAATCCGCCCATGACGGGTTGAACACCCAGGTCCAAGGCAATCAGGTCCAGGGGTCAGTTGAACTCACCCTGGACACGCCCAGTGCCGACGACGGACCGCGAATGTGGGACCTCGCGGCGAACGCGGGGACTCTCGATCTCAACAGCAGGTATGCCTATCTGCTGTGGTGCCGCGACTTCGCCGACACCACCGTCGTCGCCCGCGACGCCGATCGCCTGGCGGGCTTCATCACCGGTTACCGCCGTCCGCAGTCTCCCGACACGTTCTTCACGTGGCAGGTCGCGGTCGCGGACGACTACCGTCGCCGTGGTTTGGCGCGGCGCATGCTCGACCACGTGGTCGATGTTCTGCGCCCGCAGGGAGTTCGCTTCGTGGAAGCGACAGTGACTCCGGATAATAAAGCGTCCATGCGCCTGTTCGAGTCGTTCGCGAAGGCGAACGACGCGGACCTGGTCGTGGACGTGCTGTTCTCTGAACGGGAACTCGGCTCCGGTCATGAACCGGAGATGCTTCACCGCATCGGTCCACTGGACTGAGCAGGAGCCCCCGTCCTATCCGGGCACCGACGCTGCCGGCCCGGGTATGCGCCTGGCGGTCGCTCATGGCGAAGCTTGCGAGCCATGACCGGCACACACGCCGGGAAGCAGAGACAGCTCAACAGGCCGACCAAAAGA
Organism: Glycomyces tarimensis; assembly: GCF_054776215.1. NCBI lineage: Bacteria > Bacillati > Actinomycetota > Actinomycetes > Glycomycetales > Glycomycetaceae > Glycomyces > Glycomyces tarimensis. The sequence continues at coordinate 344,772 of NZ_BAAHCB010000001.1, read as the reverse complement.
GACAATGCAGGTTTTCGAAAAGGTCGAATCAGAAGTCCGTTCATACTGCCGCAACTGGCCCACGGTGTTCACCACCGCACGGGGCAGCCGGCTCAACGATGAAGACGGGAAGTCGTACATCGACTTCTTCGCAGGGGCCGGTTCGCTCAATTACGGCCACAACCATCCGGTGCTCAAAGAGGCGCTCCTGTCCTACCTGGCGGACGATAACGTCATCCACACGCTGGACACGTACTCCGCAGCCAAGCGGACGTTCCTCCAGACCTTCGACGAGGTCGTCCTCAAGCCCAGGGGACTCGACTACAAGGTGCAGTTCCCCGGCCCGGCCGGGAACAACGCCGTCGAGGCCGCGCTCAAGCTCGCCCGCAAGTACACCGGCCGCGAGACCATCATCTCGTTCACCAACGGCTTCCACGGCATGACGCTGGGGGCCCTGGCGGTCACGGGCAACTCGATGAAGCGCGGCGGCGCGGGCGTGCCGCTGAACAACGCCGCCACCATGCCGTACGACAACTACATGGACGGGCAGACGCCCGACTTCCTGTGGTTGCGCAGCCTTCTCGAGGACTCGGGGTCCGGTCTCGACCAGCCCGCCGCGGTCATCGTCGAGACCGTCCAGGGCGAGGGCGGCATCAACGTCGCCACCGCCGACTGGCTGCGCGGGCTCCAGGAGGTGTGCCATGAGCACGACATGCTGTTCATCGTCGACGACATCCAGATGGGCTGCGGGCGCACCGGGCCGTTCTTCTCCTTCGAGCACGCCGGGATCAAGCCCGACATCGTGACGCTCTCGAAGTCGCTGTCGGGTCTGGGCCTGCCGTTCGCGATCACGCTCATGCGAGCCGAACTCGACGTGTGGGAGCCCGGCGAGCACAACGGGACCTTCCGCGGGTTCGCGCCGGCGTTCGTCACCGCCACGGCCGCGCTCGAGGAGTTCTGGCGCGACGACAAGTTCACCAAGGCCGTCGACGTCAAGGCCGAGTGGCTCGACGCCGAGCTCCAGAAGATCACGGAGTCGTTCCCGGAACTGGAGCTCACCACGCGCGGCCGCGGGCTCGCCAGAGGTCTGGTGTACGCCAGCCCGGAGCTCGCCTCCCGCACCTGCAAGGAGGCCTTCGACAACGGCCTGCTCATGGAGACCTCGGGCGCCGAGGACGAGGTCGTGAAGTTCCTGCCGCCGCTGAACACGTCGTACGAAGACTTCGAAGAGGGCGTGGCGATCCTGCGCGACGCCGTCGCCTCCGTCGCAAAGGAGCAGAGCGCATGATCGTCCGTCGACTTGCCGACCTCATCGGCACCGTGTACGACGTCGAGGGCAACGACCGCGACAAGGTCCAGGGCACCTGGCGGTCCCGCCGCCTGCTCCTGGCCCGTGACAAGGCCGGCTTCTCGATGCACGACACGGTGCTGTTCGCCGGCACCTCGACGAGCATGCACTACGCCAACCACATCGAGGCCGTCTACGTGATCGAGGGCAGCGGGAAGCTGCACGACCACGAGAGCGGCGAAGTCCATGAGCTTTCGCCGGGGACGATGTATCTCCTGAACGGCCACGAGCGGCACACGCTCGTCGCCGAGACCGATGTGCGCACCGTCTGCGTCTTCAACCCCCCGGTGACAGGGAAGGAGGTCCACGACGAAAACGGTGTCTATCCCCTGTTGACCGACGACGACGAGTGAATTCTTGAAGGAGTGAACGATCATGTCACCCCGCGACAGCTATCCGACGCGGGTCGCCAAGGAGCCGCAGCTGATCTACCGCAACGAAGACCCGGCCGTCTGGGGAACACCCGGCGACGGACCTTTGAACGCGGACCAGCTCGACGCTCACGAGGCGAACGGCTTCACCGACATCGCCGAACTGCTCAAGCCCGATGAGCTCAAAGAGGCGCAGGAGGAACTGCACCGGCTGCTGCAGGACTCCAGCCTCGACGGCGACGAGCGAGTCATCCGCGAAAAGGACTCCAAAGAGGTCCGTTCGGTGTTCGAGGTCCACAAGATCTCGCAGTTCTTCGCGGAACTCCTCCGTGACGAGCGCATCGCCGGCACCGCACGCCAGATCCTCGGATCCGACGTGTACGTGCACCAGAGCCGGGTCAACTACAAGCCCGGCTTCGGCGGCAACCCGTTCTACTGGCACTCGGACTTCGAGACGTGGCACGCCGAGGACGGCATGCCGAGGATGCGCGCGGTCAGCCTCTCACTGGCGCTGACCGAGAACTTCCATTTCAACGGCTCGCTGATGATCATGCCCGGTTCGCACAAGACCTTCGTGTCGTGTGTGGGCGAGACGCCCGACGACTACTACAAGTCGTCGCTCAAGGAGCAGGAGATCGGCACGCCCGACCAGACATCGCTGCGACTGCTGGCCGACAAGCACGGCATCAAGCAGTTCACCGGCGACGCCGGCTCGGCGATCTGGTTCGACTGCAACTGCATGCACGGCTCGAACGGCAACATCACGCCGTTCCCGCGCTCGAACCTGTTCATCGTGTTCAACAGCGTCGACAACACGCTGGAGGAGCCGTTCGCGGCGTCCTCGCCGAGGCCCGAGTTCCTCGGCTCGCGCGACTGGACGGTGCTGCGCTAGCGGGCAG